>DASUEW010000637.1:0-26980 GCA_036274875.1 Ilumatobacteraceae bacterium | reverse complement strand
ACTGCGCGCCGAGCCTCTGCCCACTTGTCGGCGTCGCCGAGACACCGACGCGCAGCGCCGCGAGGAGGTCGTCGTCGCGCGGGCATGGATCTGGCGGGATCCGTCATGAACACTCACCACCGTTGGAGCCGGCATGGGATGTTCAGCGCATCGAGCGTTGCGTGGTGCGCACGATCACACCCCAGGTGGCGACGAGGAAGACGACGCCGAACGCGGCGAGGACGAGCCAGTAGACGCCGGTGGGCTGATTGCCCGCATCGCCGTACGACTCGAGCAGCGGGGCCCCGAGTCGTGAGCCACCCTCGGCGAGGATCCGCCGCGCCCCGAGGTCGTGACCGATCGCCTCGAAAGCCCAGCGCGTCGGGATCACCGCGCTGAGGAAGGCGCCGGACCCCGCCATGAGGTTCACCGGCAGGATGGCGCCCGAGAACAGCACCGCAGGAAAGCACAGCATCGGCAAGGCGAGCGTGGCCTGAGCCACGTTCCCGACCATGGCGGACGTGAGCAGGCCCAAGCCGAGGGCCGCCACGGCGCACAGCAGCAGGCCAATCCCCATCGAGGCGTACGTCGACGGTGGGCGACTGGGTAGGCGGTCCAGCAAGCGAAGCACACCGAGCATCGCCACCACGACGATGAGCAGGAACGGCGCGAGGATTGTCACCTTCGACGCCACGTAGGCGCCGGGCCGCAGGCCGACGTGACGCTCGCGGCGCAGGATCGTTCGCTCGGTGCAGATCTGCAGCAAGCCGTACGTGAGCCCGAAGAAGAACGCGGCAAAGACGACCCAGAAGCCGATCATCACCATCGAGCTCGGGCTCGGATCTTGGAAGTCGAATGCGCCGGGCCGGAAGAGGATGGCGAACATGCCGATGACCAGCGCCGGTGATCCGACCAAGATCGCGAGTGTCAAGCGGTTGCGCACGAATGTCTCGAGCGTCCGTTGGGTGAGGACACGCCATTGCGTGAGCCCGCTCGCCACTGGTCGCCTGATCACGTGTCGGGGACCGTTGTCGGGCGCTGACGCGGGAGCCGCCGTGTCAGCTGCAACGGTGATCCGGTCCAGCTCGGCGAGGCGGCGGTAGAGCTCCACGATCGAGCTGACCCCGAACTGCTCGAACGCCCCGTCGATGGTCCCGACGAACCCCACTTGGCCGTGCCGGTTCATGAACACGATGCCGTCGCACAGCGCCAGGTCCTCGACCGAGTGGGTAGTGAACACGACCGTCGCCGACCGGTCGGCGAGCTGGCGCAGCCGGGCGATCACCTCGGTGCTCGTGACCGGGTCGAGGCCCGATGTCGGCTCGTCGAGGAAGAAGACGTGCGGATCGGTGAGCAGCTCGACGGCGATGCTGGCGCGCTTGCGCTGCCCGCCGCTCAGCGAGCCGACCCGGACGTCGGCGAGATCGGTGAGGCCCACGGCCTCGATCGCGTCACGGACAGCGCCGTCGACCTCGGCCGCGCTCGTCGACGACGGGAGCCGAAGCCGAGCGGCGTATCGGAGCGTGCGTTCGAGAGGCAGATCGGCGTGGATGATGTCGTCCTGCGGCACGTAGCCGAGCACGCCGCGATATGTCTCCAGGTTGGCGTACACGTCGATGCCGTCGAAGTGCACCGACCCCGACGTCGCCGGGGCGACGCCGGCGATCGCCTCCAGCAGCGTCGTCTTGCCGGCCCCGCTGGGACCGACGATCGCGACGAGCTCGCCGGCCGAGAGCGTGAACGACACCGCGTCCAGGAGCGTCCGCTCACGTCCGTTGCGGACGCGGACCCGCCGGGACAAGTCGTCGACATCGATGCGGACACCCCGACGTAGCACGCCGGCGGCGGGCATCACCGCGGTCGATCGATCGAACGCTGTGATTCGATCCTGCTTGAAATCTATGGCCACCGTCTCTCCTCCAGCGCTCGGCCGCGTGCGGCCCAATTCGATTAGATAGCACGATCGTTCGTGCTATCGACAGAGTACGAACGATCGTGCTATCTTGTCAAGGGTGGCCGGTCAACGAAAGCAACGCTCGGACGGAGAACGCACTCGCGAAGCGATCGTGCGCGAAGCCGTGTCGCTGGCGACCCTCGACGGACTCGAAGGCCTCTCGATCGGAAACCTCGCCAGCGCGCTCGACATGAGCAAGAGCGGCATCTACGCCCACTTCGGCTCGAAACGAGATCTACAACTCGCGACCGTGAACGAAGCCGAACGGATCTTCCAGGCCGAGGTCCTCGAACCGGCACTCGCCGCCGCGCCCGGACTTGCTCAGCTCGTCGCGGTGTGCGACGCCTATTTCGACCACCTGATGCGGCGCACCTTCCCGGGCGGCTGCTTCTTCGCCGGAGCCGCCCTCGAGATGGGTACCCGCCCGGGACCGGTCAAAGAACAGATCGCGGCGTTCCAAGGCCGATTGACGGCACTGATCCGTCAGTTCATCATCACGGCCCTCGAACAACACGAGCTCCCCGCCGACGAGGACCCCAACGCACTCACGTTCGAGCTCAACGGCATCATCCTCGCCGCCAACACCAACTTCGTCCTGCGCGCAGACCCCGCCACACTCGACATGGCGAGAAGCGTCGTGCGTCGACGACTCGGAATCACAACGGCAACCACGGCCTGCTGAAGTGCTGGGCGCGGCTCTATCGGGCGCGCGGTTCGACGACGTGCAGCTCCCAGGTTCGGCCGGGGCGGTCCGGCCGCCGCAGGTCCACCTCGAAGTGTTCGGACAGCGCCTCGGCCAGGCCCTCCGGCCGGCGCGGGTCGACGGCATCGGTGACGATCCGGCGGACGACCAGCCCCCGGGTGTGCTTCGCGTTGTGGGACACCGCGGCACGTTCGCCGTCCAGGCCGCGGAACACCTTCACCACGACGGTCCGTTCGACGAGCGCCCCGGTCGGCCGCCAGGCCGTGGCGTACTCAGCGGAGCGGCAGTCGACCACGATGCCCCGGCGAGCCGCGGCGGGCAGCACATCGGCGAGCGGTCCCCGCCAGACATCGGTGAGGTGCGCCAACCCGGGCAGGCGACCACACATGTTCAGCCGGTACGGCGGGATGCGGTCGCCGAGCCGCACGGCGCCCCACAGTGCCGAGATGACCACGATCCACGCGCGCGCCCGGCGCCGGGACGCCGGGTCGAGGTCGGCCAGCCCGAGCGCGTCGTACAGAACACCCGAGTAGACGACCTCCGCGGCCGCGCTGGGCGCGTCGCGCAGCGCCACGTTGCGGCGGACGACGTCGGTCAGGCTCGCCGGTACGAAGAGGCGGTGCGTCGCGTCGGGCGCGGCGCTGACCTCGATCAGCGCATCGAGCACGGCGGCGCGGGTCGGCGCCAGCGGCGGGAAGGACAGGCCGGCGGGGTCGAGCGGCTTGCCGCGGCGGACCGGCGTCTTCGTCTCCGACGGCGGCAGCAGGATGAGCACACCCATTCCTACCAGCCGGCGTTCCACTGGTCCCGCCGGCCGCGGAACGCGGTCGGGCGCGGCGAGCCTCAGCCGACGGTGAAGCTCGCCGTGAAGACGTCGACGTAGCCATCGTTGAAGACGATCCGAACCGACAGCGTGTGATGACCCCGGCCGAAGCGGGTGAGCACGGCCTGACCACTGGTCCTGGTGCCCGCGTAGTCGAACGGGGCGGCGAGCTCGATGGCCTCCGGCCAGCCTCTCAGCTTCGGGTCATCGAGATGGAACTCGACCCACAGCACGTCGGGTTCGGCCGGGACGAAGACGGCCAGCGGACCACTGACGGTCCTGCCGTCGAGCGATCGGGCGTCGTGACGGTCGGCGAAGTTGCTCACCATCAGCCGGCGGGTCGCCGGTCGCGGGTTGGCGGTCACGAAGCTCACCTGCCGGGTCTCCAACCGGCCGTCGGCCAACGTGATGCGGGCGATCATCGTGTGGTTGCCGTCACGCAGTAACCTCGTCGAGAGCAACGTCGCGTTGCCGTTGCGCCCAGTTCCGAGCAAGTCGAACGGCGCCTCGTTCTCGGTGTTGACGAGCTTTCCGTCGAGCGAGAACCGCACTGACCGGATCTCTCCGTCCGTGCCCGGCACGAAGATCGCCACCTTTCCGGTCAGCGTCGATCCGGCCAGCGGCTTCGGATCGGTCCGGTTGGCCGAACCACTGACCTGCAACGTCGTCGGAGCGGCGATCGCCGGTGCGCCGGGGTCGTGGATGATGCCGTTGGCGACGCCGTCGGCGTCGCCCGACCCTCCGTCGGTGAGCGTGACGAGCAGGCGACTGCCGTTGGCCGTGGTCGTCGCGTGCTGCAACCACGTGGAGGTCGCCGGCTCGAGCTTCCAGTAGCTGTCGACGACGACCGGAAGATCGATCGTGGTGACGACCGAGGCGCCGGGCTGCAGCCCGCTGATCGCGAAGTCGAACACTCCGACCGGGAACGTCATGCCGGCCGGCGGTGGCGGCGTCGGTCCCGCCGCGCCTCCCACGATGGTGAGGCCGTCGGCAACCCCGATGCGCACTGCACCGGCCGCGACGACCATGTCGACCGCGGAATCGCAGGCGTCACCGATTCCGTCGTTGTCGACGTCGCTCTGTCCCGGATTGGGTGCATCGGGACAGTTGTCGGACGGATCACTGATGCCGTCCCCGTCGGCATCGAGCAGCGTCCAGGTGTAGATGGCGGTGGCGTGGCCGGACGGGTCGTAGGCGAGCTGCACCGGTGGTCCGGCGACGTGGCCCGGCGGGTCGACGCGAGCCGCGGCGTTGCGGACCGTGTGCTCGAAGATCGGCGTCGGCAGGTGCGCGAAGTGCACCACACCGTCAAGGGTCCCGTCGGCGGCGTCGCACTGCTGGGCCTCGCCGACGCGGCCGTCTCCCTCGAACACCTCGAGACACCCACCGGACACGGTGACGCCGGTGTCGTCGATCATCGTGATCTCGGCGGTCCGCGCCGGCTCGAGGCGATACGTGACGATGACAGCGGCGGAGATGTCAGCGCGGATTCGGAAACCGGCGCCACGGGCGGTCCATCCATACGGTCCGGACGGGAATGGGCTCGGCTTGGCGAAGTACGAGCCCGGTGCGAGGCCGTCGAACGTCGTCACCCCGTCGTCGGCGCCGTCGTCGGCATCACAAGCGAGCGCCACCGTGGCGGGAATCGCCGTGTCGGTGAACACTCCGAGGCACGCACCCGACAACAACTCGAAGTTGAGACCTTCCAAGCGGACGGCGGTGGTGCCGTCGGCGAGTCGCCACGTGTACGTCGCGGTGGCGTGGCCAAGCTGGTCGTAGGTGAGTTGGACGGGAAGTCCGGCGACGCGGCCGGGTGGGTCGACACGAGCGACGGCGTTGCGGACGATGTGCTCGAAGATCGGCGTCGGCAGATGCGCGAAGTGGACAACGCCGTCAACCGTGCCGTCGCTCCCATCGCATTGCTGGGCTTCACCGACGCGGTCGTCGCCCTCGAAGACCTCCAGACAACCACCGGTCACGGTGACACCGGTGTCGTCGACCATCGTGATCTCGGCGGTCCGGGCGGGTTGGAGCCGGTAGGTGACGATCGTCGGGAGGGTCGTGTCGGCGCGGATGTTGAAGCCGGCACCGCGGGCGGTCCAACCGTACGGCCCGGACGGGAACGGGTTGGGTTTGGCGAAGTACGAGCCCGGTGCCAGTCCCTGGAACGTCGTCACCCCGTCGTTGGCGCCGTCGTCGGCATCGCAAGCGAGCGCCACCGTCGCGGGAATCGCCGTGTCGGTGAACACGCCCATGCACGCACCTGGCAGCAACTCGAAGTTGAGACCCTCCAACCGGACGGCGGTGGTGCCGTCGGTGAGTCGCCAGGTGTACGTCGCGGTGGCGTGGCCGGACTGGTCGTAGGCGAGCTGCACCGGTGGACCGGCGACGTGGCCCGGCGGGTCGACGCGAGCTACAGCATTGCGAACGGTGTGCTCGAAGATCGGCGTCGGCAGGTGCGCGAAGTGCACGACACCGTCGAGGGCGCCGTCGGCGCTGTCGCACTGCTGGGCCTCGCCGACGCGGGCGTCGCCCTCGAAGACCTCGAGACAACCGCCGGGCACCGTGACACCTGCGTCGTCGATCATCGTGATCTCGGCGGTACGCGCCGACTCGAGTTGGTAGGTGACGATGACGGCGGCGGGGATGTCGGCGCGGATCCTGAATCCGGCGCCACGGGCAGTCCACCCGTACGGTCCGACGGGGAACGGGGTGGGCTTGGCGAAGTACGAGCCCGGCGCCAGCCCATCGAACGTCGTCACCCCGTCGTTGGCGCCATCGTCAGCGTCACACACCGTCGCCACCGGCGCCGGGACCACGGTGTCGGTGAACACCCCCATGCACCCACCCGGCAACAACTCGAAGTTGAGACCCTGCAAGCGGACCAAGGCCCTGCCCGGAGGCACGGCGCCGGCGACGGTGTACGCAGCGGACAGCGTGGCGGTGCCGAGCGGGCCGTAGGAGACCTGCACATCGCACACGCCGACCGGCAGCGGCGGCTGCGTGACCGTGAGCTGCGTCGTCTGGAACTCCGTGATCGGGGCCCCGACGTACGACCCGTCGCACACGAACCCGGCCAGCACGCCCGGCACGAAGTTGCTGCCGCGGATCACGACGCTCGAACCGCCCTCAGGCTGTCCCTCGTTGGGCTCGACCGAGTCCAACGTCAGGACGGGGTTGTCCATCGCGAGGTAGTAGGTGGCGGTGGCGGTCCCACCACGGCCGTCGGAGATGGTGTAGGTGAACTGGTCGACACCGACGAAACCGGGCCCGGGGATGTACCGAACGCAGGTGCCCTGCGGACTCACGAGGCTTCCTCCGACGTGGTCGGCACAGCGGACGATGCCGCTGACGCTCCCGTGCGCCGGGTCACCGGCGGCGACCACCGTCAGGGCGTCGGAGTCGGGGTCATAGTCGTTGAGGAGTGGGGGGAGCACGTGGGTGAACCCGGACGCCGCCAACGTGAGGTCGTCGGTCGCGACCGGGTCCGAGTTCGGCGTTCCCGGTGGGACTGCCGGGCTCGTCGCCCCGATCAGACTGACCGACGCGATCTCGGCGAACGTCGAGGAGCTGAACACGCGCAGCCGCGCCGGGCTCGCCGCATCGGCGTCGGCCACCGACCAGAAGCGGACCCGGTGCAGACAGCTACCACCAGGTTCGAGCACGACGACCGTGCACCCGGAGGTTGCACTGGCGTCGAAGGGAAGTGGCGCCAGCTGATCGACGATGAACATGAACGGTCCCAGCGATTCGGCGCTCGTGTTGGTGATGGTGACCTCGACATCGGCGGTCTTGCCCAACGCAACCGCGCCGAAGTCGATCGGCGATGGCGTGATGTCGATCGGAGATGGCCCGGGGATCGGGATGCCGACGTAGACCGTGGCCGTGGCCGCGTCGGTCCCGCCACGTCCGTCGGCGATGTCGTACCGGAACCTGTCCACGCCCACGAACCCGGTAGGCGGCGTGTACACGAGGAGATTGCCGTTCGTCGCGTCGCGGTCGACGACCCCGCCTGCCGATGTGACGTCGGTCGAGACGACGGTCAGCGCGTCGTTGTCGGCGTCGGTGTCGTTGCCGAGCACGTCGATGGTGATGGCCCGATCGACATCGGTCCCGACGACATCGTCCACTGCGTCCGGCGCCGTGTTCGCGCCGACCCAGCCGAGCGTGAACGCGCCTGCCGCGGTGTAGCCAAGCGGGCTGGACATCGTTCCGGTCCCGCCGGCCGAGAACACGGCGATGAGATAGTCGGTGCCCGCCGCCACCGGCACCGTCACCGTGCCACCCGTGCCGAGCCCGTCCTGAGGGGCGACCCCATCGCCCCCGACCGCCAGCGGATCGACGAGATCGCTCGCGTCATAGACGGCCACACCGACGCTGGTCGGGCCGTGTCCGGGGTCGAACAGACCGCCGCTGGTGTGCGGCGTGACGGTGAACGTCGCGTCGCCGGTCGGGCCGCTCCATCGATACCACACCACCCGCAACGCCTCGCCGGTCGGATCGGGCTCGAGCGGCGCGAGTGACGCAGCTCGTGTCGTCCCGTCGACGGAGCCGGTCGATCCCGCGAGTTGTTCGGCGGTGGGGATGTCGTCGTTGGCGGGGATGCCGTCGACTGCCCAGGCCACATTGCACGGGCTCAACGGCGTGCTCGTCACGTCGACGTCGTAGAGGCCGCCGCTGAACGCCCGCACGAACGTTCCGCCGGCGACATGCTCGACCTCGATTCCATCGATCGACGTGATGTTCGCCGGGAACGTGGCCTTGAGCACCGCCACGCCGTCGAGCGGCGGCAGCCACAGGACGCTCGCATGTCCGGACGCGTCGGTCGAACAGCCCACGGCGCCGACCTGGCGGAGCGGAACATCCGCGTCCGCCACGTCGCTCGACGACACCGCGACCGTCGACCCGACGATCACCGCTGCCGCCACCCACCTCGCCAGCTGCCCGTGCTGTCGCATGACCATCCCTCCCGTCACTCCGTCGTCGTGGCGGCGGTGTCGCTCGTGTCATCGGCCACCGTCGTGCAATCGGCCAACCGGGCGAGCTTCGCTTCGGCCAGCCGGATCATCGAGCGCACGGCGTAGGGGTCGATACCCAGGCCATCCGCGATCTCGTGCTCCGACTGGCCGTGCGCGAGCATCTCCAGCATCCGCTGATAGGTCAGCGGCAGCTCGGTTGCAGCCTGTTCCCGCTCCACGGCACAACGATGACGAAGGCGACACGTGGCGTCGTGAGTAATCGACTACTCACGCCGGTGCGCGCGGTCGAGCAACTCGACGAGCTCCTGCCTCCCGGAGACGGCGAGCTTCACGTAGACGCGGCCGAGCAGGTTGTCGACCGTCCGGATGGCGATGTCGAGTCGAGATGCGATGTCGCGGCTCGACAGGCCGGAGGCGGCGAGCTCGGCAACCTCGCGTTCGCGGCCCGTGAGCTCGTCGGGCTGGTTCGCCCATGCCAGGGCGGGTGTGCGGGCGGACTGGCAGTGCTGGGCGAGCTGGCGTGAGCGGTCGAGGGCCGCGTAGGCACTCGCCTTGCGGCCGTCGTTCCGGTGCGCACGTGCCGCCTCCGCGCTCGCCTCGGCGGCGAAGAGATCGAGGCCGATCCTGGAGAAGTGTGACGAGACGCGTTCGAGCCCGCCGGCGTCATCGTCGGCGAGCGTTCGGGCGTGCGCGGCGAACGCGTCGACCAGCTCGCCGTCGACCAGCTCCGCCAGAGCCGCCAGCCGCTCGACGACGTCGGCGGCTCGGCCCAGCCGGGCGATGTCGTGCAATGCGAAGCCCTCGAACGCCGCCTGACCCTTCGATGCCGCCTCCGCGGCGGCGGCCTCCAGCTCGTGCAGCGCAGACGTGGTCTCGCCACGGGCGACCAAGACCCATGCATGGGCTCGGCGCACGTCGACGCCGAAGACCCCGTCGAGACTGCGGTTGAAGCCGGCCATCAATTGGTCGTGGCGCTCGGCCGTCTCCAGATCGCCTTCGAGCGCGGCCGTCATCGCCATGTAGGCGTGCATCGGCCGGATCCAGCCCCGATCGTCGTCACCCGTCACCACGATGCCTTCCCGCAGTGCTACCGACGCGTCGCGAGGCAAACCCCTCAGCAGGCAGACGTAGCCACGGATCAGGCACCACGTGACCCGTGGGTAGTCGAGACGCTCGGCGATCGCGGTCGCATATTCTCGCTCCGCCTCGAGCTCGGCCTCGTGGACGCGTCCGGCCATTGCCCGCGCCCACGTCATGACGAGACGGAGCAGGAGGGCGACGGTCGGAAACTGGTCGCCCCAGGCGTCGGATGTTGCGAGCGCCTGAGTCACCGTCTTCTCGGCCACGTCGAACTGACCTCGCGTTGCGCTCTCGATCGCGGCCGCCAGCGCGGCGCTCGGCGCATCGCTCGTCACCGACTCGGGTGATTGGTGCTTGCCGCTCGTCGCGCCGAACATGGCCAGCGCGCCATGGAGTAGACGCAATGCCTCGGGATCGGTCACGCGCGCCTCGGCGCGCCGCAAGACCGCCTCGGCCTCGGCCGGACGGCCGAAGTGATACTGCAGCTGGGACGAGTGGCCCATCGCCGCCGCCGCCCTGGCACGGTCGGGACCGTCGACTCCCTCCAGCTCTTCCCACACCGTGAGCGCCTCGCGCGACCGACCCTGATCGCTGATCGCCTCGGCGAGCAGGTATCCGGCTTCGAGATCCGGTCCCGACGCCAATGCGGCCCGGGCAAGCCGTTCGGCGACCGGTGCAGCCCACAACGTCCACGCCCGTCGAGCTGCCGCCCGCAGTTGCTCGGGACGGCTGCGATCGCCGGCGTCCGCGCGCCACAGCACCACGCGGAACTGATCAGCGGGATTTCCCGTGCTCAGGGGTTCCAAGGCGTCGGCCAGACGAAGTCGGATGTCGTCGTGACGCGAGGGCGTCATCGCGGCGAAGAGCACCTCCCCGAACAGCGGATGACCGAGACCGATCTGGACCGTGCTCGTCTGTTGCGAGCGTTGGGACGCCAGCAGACCGCGCTGTTCGAGCCGGTCAATGACCGAGACGGGATGGATCGCTCGCAAGCACGACACCGGAAGCGGTTGGCCGACGGCTACGTACTCCAGCGCGAGTCGTTCCTCCTCAGCGAGACTGCCCATGCGAAGCTCGATGAGACGCTGCAACCGGTCGCCGGGCTGGATGCCACCGTCCGATCGCCACAGTCCTTGCTCGGCGCGCAACGCGCCCGACTCCAATCCGTGCTGGACGAGCTCGTGGAGGTACAACGCGTTGCCCTTGCTCGACTCCCAGAGCAATTGGAGCAGCGTGCCCTCGATCGGTCCGGCGAGCACGGAACAGACAAGTTCCTCGACCTCGTGCCGGGCCAGCGATTGCAGCGCGATGAGGTCGGCGTGCCCGTCCTTCCAGAGCGACACGATCGCATCGGGTGTCGGCTCCCCGCTGCGCACGGTCGCGACGAGCGATGCGGCGCCCGTCGTCGCCAGCAGGTGGACGAGCGCCGCCGAAGCATCGTCGAGGAGGTGCGCATCGTCGACGCCGAGCAGCACCGGCCCGCGTTCGCGTTCGCGCTCGAAGGCGGCGACGATGCCCCGCAGCGTGGCGTCGCGGCCGTGGGCGATCGCCGCGCTCGGCACGAGGTGGGCCGCGGCTCCGAGGGGAACCTGCGCCGCGGCTTCGGTCGCCGAGATCCACTCGGTCCGCGTGCCGGCAACCGTCGTCCGGTCCACGAGCTCGTGGGCGAGCCGCGTCTTGCCGACACCGGCCGGACCGGTCAGGACCACGCTGCGATGCTTCGCGAGGGCCTCGGCCGCGAGTGCGAGCTCGTCGTCTCGCCCGACGAGCGGCCACCGCGTCGCAGCGGTACCGGCGTCACCCCCGCCCACGCCGGCAGGCTAGATCATCGGCGGACGTCTTGGCCCCCGACCTAGCTGGAGAGGACGTATGCGCCGTGGTGGGTCGTCAGCCAGTCGCCGAACGCCGCCTTGGTGAGCGGCCGAGCGAAGTAGTAGCCCTGCGCCGTCTCGCAGCCGAGATCAGCCAGCCGGGAGGCAGACACCTCGGTCTCGACCCCTTCGGCCACCACCGACAAGTTGAGCGCCTTGGCCAGGTAGATGATCGAGCGAATGAACGCCGGGTTGCCGCGGTGGCTGCCCATCGACGTCACGAACGACTTGTCGATCTTCACCTCGTTGGCGGGCAGATCCTTGAGATACGCGAGCGGGGCGTCACCGGTGCCGAAGTTGTCGATCGACAACGCCACCCCGAGCTCGGCCAGCTCGCGCATGGTGTTCAGCGCTTGCTTGCTCTCGGACATCATCGCCGATTCGGACAATTCGAGGCACAAGCCGGCCGGCCGGAGGCCCGCCCGCTGCAGGTGACCCTCGATGTCGGAGGCGAGGTTCGCCTGCATGAGGTTGTGACTCGAGAGATTGACCGACACACGCAGATCCAGCTCGCGCCAGGAGTCGTCGCCCGCGGCCGCCAACGCCCGGCGTATGACCTGGTCGGTGATGGTGCCGATCAGCCCCATCGCCTCGGCGATGGCGATGAACTCGTCGGGTCTCACGGCGCCTTCGACCGGATGGTGCCAGCGCACCAGGGCCTCGGCGCCCACCGCTCGACCGCTCGCCAGATTGACCTGCGGTTGAAACACCAAGTCCAGTTCGCCGTTCTCGACCGCGGCCCGAATGTCAGCGACCAGGCCGAGGCGGCGCTTGCTCTGGTGGTCACGGTCGGCGCCGTCGTCCGGGGCCGCGAGGTACTCGGGCCGGTACAACTCGACACCAGTGTGGTCACCCTTGGCGACGTACATCGCCGCGTCGGCCCGCTCCATCAGCACCGCCACATCCGACCCGTGCCCCGGCCCCACCGCCACGCCGATGCTGGCGCCGACGTCGACGATGTCCTGGTTGATGGTGACGGGCAGCGACACGGCGCGCGCGATGGCAGTGGCGACGGCGACGGCGGCTGCTGGCCCGTCGATTCCGGGGAGCAGCACTGCGAACTCGTCGCCGCCGAAGCGGGCAACCGTGTCACCGGCGCGGAGCACTCCGCGCAGCCGCAGCGCGACCTCCATCAACACCGTGTCGCCGGCACCATGCCCGAGCGTGTCGTTCACCTCTTTGAACCGGTCGAGGTCGATCAACATCACGCCAACGCGTGCGTCAGCCGAGAGGGCGGCCTCGACGTGACGCTGGAACAGCCGCCGGTTCGGCAGTCCGGTGAGCGCGTCGTGCATGGCCAGGTGCTCGTTCTCGGCGACGTGTCGCCGAAGGTCGTCGACCAGGCGACTGCTCTCGACCGCCATCGCGACATGGTTGGCCACCGTGAGGAAGGCACGTCGATCGGCCTTGCCGAACGGCCGGAGCGTGCCGCTGCGGTCAGCGACGACGAGCGACCCTCGCATCCGGCCATCGAGCGCGAGGGCAGTGATCATCGCCTGGTGGACGTCAAGTGCTCGAAGTGCTTCCGGTGCGTTGGCCGACGTCACGACGGCGACGTCGTCCGACTCGTGGGCCATCTCGTGCAGGGCAGCCGCCTCACTGTCGATCGCGACCGTCGTGGTCTCGATCGTCGTCCCATCGACACCGAGGGCGATCTGCAGAAGGTTGTTCTCATTGCCGTCGATGAAGAGGAATGCCCGCTCGGCGTGCATGAGCTCGCCGACGTCAGCCAGCAGCCCGCTGACGACCTCGTCGATCGATCGCGTCGCCGTCATTCGTTTCGTGAGGCGGTACAGGTTCTCGAGCTCGCCCAAGCGGTCACGCAGGGCGCTGTGGGCGCGGTATGAGAGCAGCACCATCACGACTATCACGCTGAAGAGCACGGCGGCGGCCGGCGAGGCGACCAAGAGCGTGATCCCCACCAATGCCACGCAGGTGTCGACGGCGACCGCCGCGGTCCCCAGCAGCTGCGAGCGCAGCAGCCCGGGCTCGCGACGACCGAGGAAGATCGTGATCGCGACGGCCACCACGACGCTCTGGCCAATGTCGGCAACCAGCGCGGCGACGAACGCGGCGAGCCATGTGGCCGGGCCGGAGCCCTGCGGATGGAACGCCGCGAACACCGTGATCGCCACCACGGACTCCAACCAGAAGCCGGCGACGTTCACCGCCGCCTTGAAGGGCGGCAATCGCCGGATCGCCATGGCGATGATCGCGCCGAGCACGCGCGCCACGATCAGCGGGACCGGTCCGAGAGCGTAGAGCCCCACGATGAGCGGCACAGTGCCGAGCGAGAGCGTCAGGGTCTCGCGGCGATGTTCGACGTGAACCGGCAAGAGCTCACAGCCGGCGAACGCGGCGACGAAGACCAGCATCGAGAGCTGGATGACCGGGGTCGGCCCGTCCGCAACGGCGCGCCACCACGTCCCCGCCGCCGCAATCCCCGCGACGACGGCTGCGAACAGGTAGACACGTCGAACACGCGAACCAGTCACGGCGCGACGTCTAGGTGGAGTTCCAGCTGTCGACCGACCAGCTCTTGCTCGACCACGACTTGCTCGACCACGACTTGCTGGTCCAGGCCTCGCCCGACCACGACTTGCTCGACCAGCTCTTGCTCGACCAGTCGTAGTCCGACCAGCTCTTGCTCGACCACGACTTGCTGGTCCACACCGTTGTGGCCCAGTTGCTGCCGTCCCATTGGTTGCCGGTCCAGAGCGAACCGTTCCATGTTCCGTCGGACCACGCCGCGCCGGCCGCGGACAGCGGCGCCCAGCGAAGTCCGTCCCACGGCTGGCCCATGATGTCGATCTCGCCGATCAGCTCGAAGCCGTCGTCGGCGACGTGCACGCCGCCGCGGGCCGCCTCGAGCGATCCCGTGCCGGTGGCCATCGGCCACGACTGCCGGTCGATCCGCCGTACCGAGGCGGAGTTGGCCTCGCGCACGTTGATCATTCCGCCACCTTGGTCACGCTTCTTGGCGCCGCCGATCGGCGTGGCGGTCTTGCGCAGGATCGCCTTGACCATGTCGGGCGTGAGGTCGGGCCGGGCATCGAGCAGGAGGGCCACTGCGCCGGCGGTGATGGCCGTCGCCTGCGAGGTGCCGCTGCCGCGGAAGAACCTGTCGTCGACCACCGCATCGGGATGCAGATCGTCGATCATCGAGCCCGGGTCGCGCAGCCCGGCGATCGACACCCCGGGCGCCACGACGTCGACGCCGCGCGTCGCGCTGCCTCGGCTCGAGAAGTCGGCCACGCGGTCGTCGCGGGTGCTCGCAGTGCCTCCGATGTCGGCGGCGCCGACCGCCAACACGTAGGGGTCGGTGGCCGGGTCGGTGAGGGACGGATGGCTGCTGCCACCGTTCCCGCCGGAGACGACCACGACGATCCCATTGCGCCACGCCGACTCGACGGCTGTGGTGAGCGGGTCGATCTGATAGTCCTGCAGGGAATCGGTGCCGTACGACAGGCTGATGACGCGGATGTTGAGACCGGGATCGTTGCGATGCTGCACCGTCCAGTCGATGGCCGCGATCACCTGCGACACGTCGACGCTGCCGTCGGTCGCGCCGACTTTGACGTTCACGATGTGCGCTCCCGGTGCGACGCCGCGGAAGCCACGCCTCGTACCGTCGTTGCCGGCGATGATGCTGGCCATGTGGGTGCCGTGACCGTAGGCGTCGAGGTAGCGCACGGAGTCGGACTGCGAATCGAACGAGAGATCGGCGCCGTTGATGAGCTTGCCCTCGCCGTCGAGGCCCGGAACCGGCGCCACACCGGAGTCGATGACGGCCACCCCGATGCCGGAGCCGTCGACACCCCGCGACCACAGCTTGTCGGCACGAATGACATCGGTGACGAGCGACAGGCGGTTCACCGGCGCGACGGCGTTCTCATCCCAGCCCGGGGTGCGCACGCGACCTTCGTTGGTGGCGTCCGTCTCGGCGATGGGGTCGGTCGTCGAGTCCGGTCCGGTACCGGTCGACCGCTCACTTTCGACTCGGTCGTCGCTTCCCGCGTGCGCGGTTGCGCCAACGCTGAAGACGGCCGTGCACGCGACTGCGACCACTGTCGCCCTCGTTCGCCGCGCCAGCCCGAAGTACGTAGATCCCGCCATGATCACCATTTCGGGATCGCGGCCAGGAACTTGAGGCTTATCCCCCGCGCGACAACCCCATCAGACGAGTACCTGCAGGTCTGCAGTTGTCAAGAGTTCGGCTGTGGCGAGAACCGCATGCTGACACCGTCGGTCACCCGGCAGCGGGCCTCGACTCCAAGCGATCGAGACGAGACGCTTTGGGTCGAGTGGCGTGGCTTCGACTTCCGAGAACGTCGCTTCGTTCGACAGCTTCGGCGTGACGCATAGCCGCTCAGCGGGTGCTCGGCGGGCCACCGTCGGGCTGGGCGTTCGCTCGCATGGCGCGGCGCGGATCGAACCCGAACGGCAGTTCGAGCCGATGCGACCGCATCAGCCCGTCGTCGACGAGCAGTTCCTCGGTCGGACCGTCGGCGACGACGCGTCCCTCATCCAGGATCACCGCCCGCTCGCAGAGCTCGAGCGCGTAGGGGAGGTCGTGGGTGACCATCAGCGTCGTCATCGCGAGCGAGCGGACGATGTCGGCGAACTCGCGTCGCGCCGCCGGGTCGAGGTTCGACGACGGCTCGTCGAGGACGAGGATGTCGGGCCGCATCGCCAGCACCGTGGCCGCTGCCACCCGGCGGCGCTGACCGAAGCTCAGATGGTGTGGGGGCCGGTCCGCGCAGTCGCTCATCCCGACCGACGCCAGCGCCTCGTCGACGCGCCGGTCGAGCTCATCGCCCCGCAGACCGAGGTTGGCCGGACCGAACGCGACGTCGTCGCGCACCGTCGGCATGAACAACTGGTCGTCGGGATCCTGGAACACGATCCCGACCCGCCGCCTGATCTCCTTCAATTGGGGCTTGGCGACCGAGAGTCCCGAGATGCGCACCTCGCCGGACGTCGCGGTGTGGATGCCGTTGAGGTGGAGCACGAGCGTCGTCTTGCCCGCGCCGTTGGGACCGAGCACCGCGACGCGCTCACCAGGCTCGATCGTCAGATCGACACCGTCGAGCGCGAGGTGACCGTCGGGATAGGCGAAGGTGAGGTCGCGGACCTCGACCGCCGGCAGCGCCATCACGTCGTCCACATCACACCAGCCACGCCGTGACCGACACCGCGGCCGCGGCCGCGGGGAGCGAGAGCGCCATCGCCCACTCGGCACGGGTCGCGCGGTGATGGTGCAGCACGGGCATCGAGCCGTAATATCCCCGCGCCACCATCGCCAGGTAGACACGTTCACCCCGTTCGTACGAACGGATGAACAGCGCCCCGGCCGTCGCGGCAACTGCCCTGGCCTGCCAGATCCAACGGGGATCGTGACCGCGGGATTCGCGGGCGACTCGCATGCGGTGCAGCTCACCGGCGATCACGTCGGCGTAGCGCACCATGAACGCGCAGATCGCGACGAAAACCTTCGGCAGCCGCAGTCGCTCGAGACCCTGGAGGATCGACGGGATGGGCGTGGTCGCCGTCAGTAGACCGGTCGCCGCGACGCCGAGCGTGCCCTTGACGAGGATGTTCCACGCCGCCCAGAGTCCCGACACCGACAACGACACCCCGGCGACACCGACCCGCTCGCCCCGGCCGACGATCGGCAGCAGCATGGCGAACGCGACGAACGGGAGCTCGAACGTCAGCCGCCGCAGGAGGGTCGCGAACGGAACGCGGGACGCGACCGCCACGACTCCGAGCAGGCCCGCTTCGACGCCGAACGCCCAGAACGTCTCGCGCGGTGTCGACACGACGACGAGCACGAACAGAAACGTGGCGAGCAGCTTGCACTGAGACGACAGCCGGTGCACGACGCTCGACCGCGGAATGAAGAGGCCCGATCCGAGCCCGTGCCGACCGCCCATCGGTCAGGACCCGGCCGCGGCCGAGCTCGGTTCGGGCCTCGGTTCGGGCTCGACCCGGGCGCGTTTGATGACGGCGAACAAACCGAAGCCGACCGCGAACGTCACGGCGACACCGACCAGACCGGCGAGACCGGTTCCGACGCGTTCGTCGTCGACACCTTCGACGCCGTAGTCGGCGAACGGACCGTCAGCGAGCGCGTGATCCTCGACGTCGGTGTCGAGTGACTTGTCGGCAGCGACCTTCTCGAGACCGTCGGGTGACGAACTGGCGAACGGGCTGGCGAACGTCGCCACCGCAACCGCGACCACCAACCCGGCGATGACCAGACCGAGCACGTTCCGGCGCACGACCATCACCCTCCTACCGTCGTCGCCATCGGGGCCCGCACCGCGACCGGGGCGAGTTCACGCGCCCGCGCCCCGTACACGAGGTCAGGGCGGACGGCCATCACCGCGCTCACGGTCATCGCCGTGATGACCCCTTCCCCGATGCCGATCAGCAGGTGGACGCCGACCATCGCCACCGCAACCGTCGACACCGACGTCGCATCGTTGCCCCCGATCGCGTACTGCACCGTGAACGCCAGCGCCGCCAGCGGCACCGAGACACCGGCTGCGATCCCAGCCGCGGCGACGATCGACGATCTCGCCCGCGGGAGGACCGTCCGCAGCCCGACGAACACGGCGTAGCCGCCCCACCCGCCGATCACCGACATGTTCACGACGTTCAACCCGAGCGCCGACAAGCCACCGTCGGCGAACAGCAACGCCTGCACGACGAGCACCACCGCCACACACAAAGGACCGAGCCACGGGCCGACGAGCACGGCCGCCAACGCGCCGCCGAGGAGATGCCCGCTGGTGCCGCTGGCGACGGGAAAGTTGAGCATCTGGACGGAGAACACGAACGCCGCCGCCAACCCCGCGAGTGGCACGTCCCTGTCGTCGATCGCCTTGCCCGCCTGCTTGACGCACACGCCGACGGTGCCGATCGCCACGACGCCGGCAACGGCAGACGTGCCGGGATCGATGAACCCGTCTGGAATGTGCATTTCCGGACCCCCACAGCTCGCGGCAGTGACGCTTATTGCGAGTAGTTCGCAACAGTAGTGCCGCGCGGATTGGGTGTCATCCGAACTTTTCCTGATCTACCCTCGCTCGTGGTGACCAAGACGTCGTCGGAACGGAGCTCGTCGGAGATCGGCTTCGAGGAGGCGCTCGAGCGCCTCCGTGTGGCGGGCGGTCGCATCACCCGCGCCCGACGATCGCTGCTCGAGGACCTGTATCGCGCTGCCGGCCGCGTCACGGTCGACGAGCTCGCGGCGCGCCATCCCGACGTCGACAGCGCGACGCTGTACCGGGTGTTGTCGCACTTCGAGAGCATCGGTTTGATCGACCACGTCCACCTCGGACACGGCCCCGCCGGCTATCGCTGGGTCGGGCACCGATCGATAGCCGTGGTGTGCGAGGACTGCGGTCGCGTCGTCGACGTCCCGGCCGCGGAGATCCGGCCGTTCGCCGACCGGCTCCGCCGCCACTACGGACTCCGCCTCTCGATCGGTCACTTCGCGCTCACGGCGCGGTGCGAGGACTGCGCATCGGACCACCCGCATGAGCGATGACTCCCGACCCGCCGCCGGCGGTTCGCACGACCACTCGAACGGCCATTCGCACGGTCACTCCCACGGTCCTGCGCTGGCCCGTGCCGGCGCCCGGCACGTCCGCCCGCTGGCGATCGCGTTCGGACTGATCGCCGCGTTCTTCGTCGTCGAGGCCGTCGCCGGTTTCGTCACCAACTCGCTGGCGCTGCTCTCTGACGCAGGGCACATGCTGACCGACGTCGTCGGCCTCGGCATGGCACTGGCGGCGATCCAGCTCGCCAGCCGGTACGACCGCACCGACCGTTCCGGCGGTGGCGGAGCAGCACCGAGCCAGCACACGTTCGGGCTGTACCGGCTCGAGATCCTCGCCGCGTTCGTGAACGCACTGCTGCTCTTCGCGGTGGCGATCTACGTGGTGGTGGAGGCGGCACGGCGGCTGTTCGACGAGACCGAAGTCCTTGGTGTCCCGATGCTGATCGTTGCCGCGATCGGACTCGTCGTGAACCTGATCGCGTTCGCGCTGCTCCGCGAAGGCGCCAAGGAGTCGCTCAACGTGCACGGCGCCTACCTCGAAGTCCTCGCCGACACCGTCGGGTCGGTCGGTGTCGTGATCGCCGCGATCACGTTGGAGCTGTTCGGGTGGCGTTGGGTCGATCCTGTCATCGGCGCCGCCCTCGGCTTGTGGATCCTGCCGCGCACGTATCGCCTCGGGGCCCACGCCGTCCGCATCCTGCTGCAATCGGCGCCGCCCCACCTCGACCTCGCCGGGTTGCAGAACGACCTGGGAACCATCCCCGGTGTGGTCGGGGTACACGACCTCCATGTGTGGACGCTCACGTCCGAGATGGAGGCCGCCTCGGTGCACCTCGTGACCGTCGACGGGATCGACCAACACTCCGTGCTCGACCAGGCCCGCAGCATGCTCGCCGACCAGTACCGGATCGATCACGGCACGTTCCAGATCGAGCCTGTCAGCCACACCGGCTGCACGGAGGTGCAGTGGTAGAGGCCTGAGAGCCCACCGCATGGGGCCGGGCGGCGAACACCCGGCGGCGCTACACAGCCGTGAAGAGTGCCTGGGCAACCGTTGAGGACGCGTGAAGACGCCACCGTGCACGCTCGCGCGTCGCTACAACGCAGGTCGTGAGCACCACCCGCCTTACACGCAGCGCGGCTCTCATCGGCCCACTCGTCGCGATCGTGGTCGGCACGGCGACAGCCTCGGTGCGTGATGAGGTCGGTTCGACGATCGTCGGCGTCGCGCTGGCCACCACGGTCACGGTCGCCGCGCTGATCAGCCGGGCTGCCGCGATGACGACAGCGTTCGCAGCCGCGATCACGTTCAACTTCTTCCACACCGAGCCCTACCACTCACTGCGGATCCACGACCCCGGCGATGTCGTCATCGTCGCGTTGCTGCTCGGGCTCGGCGTCGCGATCAGCGACGTGACGGGATGGATTCGCCGACGCGAACGATTCGTGAGACAGCACGCGATCGCCGACGACGCAGCCCGCCAGGTGCTGGCTCTCCTCGAGGTCGACCGACCGATCACGGACGTCTGGCCGACGCTTGCATCTTCGTTGCTCGACGAGCTGAGCTTCGCCACCTGCCGCTACGTCGGTGGCACGGACATCGAGATGTCGATCGTCGCCGATTCGCAGGGCCGCGAGACGGAGGCGCAGGCCACGTTCGTGCTCCCTGCTGCTGGGGCCGCGGTCCCGATCCGCAGCGCCGGGCGCAGTCTGGGATTCCTCGTCATCACCCCGCTGCACGGACACACCGCGCTGACGGTGCGGCGATCGGTCGTGCTGGCCCTGGCGGCCACCGTGACGAGCGCGATCACCGCCGCGCTCGCGCTGACCGAGCAGCCGACGGCTCTCGAAGGCCCAACGCAGCGGAGCGCTCGATGAGAGACGTGTTGGTGCTGTTGCTGATCGCGGCGTTCTTTGCGCTGTGCGTCGCCTACGTGTGGTGGTGCGATCAGATCATCGGACCGGATCCTGTGCCGGATCCTGTGCCGGATCCTGTCGAGGCTCGCGACGACATCACGACCGACCACGTGAACGTGTGATGGTCGCCGTCTCGGTCGACAACTGGATCGGGCTCGGGCTCGCCGTCTTGCTGACGATCTACCTCGTGGTGGTCCTCGTCCGGCCGGAGAAGTTCTGATGGGTGGTGCCGGGCTGTTCCAGACCGTCGCACTGCTCGTCGTCGTCGCCCTGACCGCACCGCCGCTCGGCAGGTACATGGCCGCCGTGTACGGCTCACGCGCGGACGGCAGCGCACCGGGCGATCGCGTGTTCGCACCGATCGAGCGCCGTATCTACCGGGCACTTCGGGTGGATGAGAAGCGTGAGCAGCGGTGGAACATCTACGCGATCGCGCTCCTGGCGTTCAGCCTGGTCTCGTTCCTCGTCGTCTACGTGATCCAGCGTGTCCAGGGCAGCCTGCCGTTCAACCCGACCGATCGGGCGGCGGTGGCACCGCTCGGTGCGTTCAACGTCGCGGTCAGCTTCATGACCAACACCAACTGGCAGTGGTACGGAGGTGAGGGCACCATGAGCCACCTCACCCAGATGGTCGGACTGACCGTGCAGAACTTCGTGTCGGCGGCAGCTGGCATGGCGGTCGTCGTTGCCATCATCCGCGGCATCGTCAGGCGTGGTCAACGGACTCTCGGCAACTTCTGGGTCGACCTGACCCGCACGACGCTGCGAGTTCTCCTCCCGCTGTCGTTCGTCATCGCCGTGCTGCTGTCGCTCGGCGGCGTCGTCCAGAACCTGAATGGCTACACCGACGCGACCCCTGTCGACGCCGCAGTTGCGGCCGAGGTCACCCAATCGATCCCCGGTGGTCCGGTCGCCAGCCAGATCGCGATCAAGCAGCTCGGAACCAATGGCGGTGGGTTCTACAACGTCAACTCCGCTCACCCGTTCGAGAACGGCACCGGTCTCACGAACTTCGTCGAGACGTGGGCGATCGTGGTCGTCCCGATCGCCCTGGTCGTGACGTACGGCGTCCTCATCGGTTCGAAGAAGCAGGCTCGAGTGCTGCTCGCGGTGATGGTCGGCATCTGGATCGCGATGTCGGTGTTCGCGATGGTTGCCGAACAGTCGGGAAATCCCAACCTCACGATGCTCGGGGTCGACCAGGGTTCGTCGACCGAGCTGGTCGGCGGAAATCTCGAGGGCAAGGAGGTGCGTTTCGGACCCGCGTCGTGCGGGCTGTGGGCCGCGTCGACGACCGGGACGTCGAACGGCTCGGTCAACTGCATGCACGACAGCTTCACGCCGATCGGCGGGATGTTCCCGATGGTGCACATGATGCTCGGGGAGGTCAGCCCGGGAGGCGTCGGAGTCGGCCTGATGGGCATCCTCGTGTACGCGCTCCTCGCCGTGTTCATCGCCGGCCTGATGGTCGGACGCACGCCCGAGTACCTCGGCAAGAAGATCCAGGCGGCCGAGATGAAGCTCGTCGTGCTGTACCTCGTCGCCATGCCGTTGGCGCTGCTCGGCTTCGCGGCCGCGTCCGTCGTGATCGACTCGGCCTCCTCCACGATCCTGAATCCCGGTGCGCACGGCTTGTCGGAAGTGCTCTACAACTACTCGTCGGCCGCCAACAACAACGGCTCGGCGTTCGCCGGGCAGGGCACCGGAACCGACTGGTACACGATCACGCAGGGTCTGGCGATGCTGATGGGCCGGTTCTTCCTCATCATCCCCGCCCTGGCGATCGGAGGGTCACTCGTCCGCAAGCAGCGCGTCCCGGCCACGGCGGGAACGTTCCCCACCGACTCACCCCTTTACGGCGCGCTCGTCGCCGGAGCGATCGTCATCGTCGCCGGCCTCACGTTCTTCCCCGCTCTCGCGCTCGGCCCCATCGTCGAGCAGCTCTCGCTGTGAGGTCGAAGAGGTCGACGCCATGACCGACACGTCAACCGCCACTGCGAGCCCGAGCCCGGCCACGGCGTCAACGGAGCGTCCGCCGAAGGTGCGCCGCCGCCCACCCGGATCCGGGTCGTTGTTCGACAGTTCCATCGCGCGGCGCGCCGCGCTCGACGCACTGCGCAAGCTCGATCCGCGAACACTCGCCCGCAACCCGGTGATGTTCGTGGTCGAGGTCGGGTCGGTACTCACCACGATCCTCTTCCTGCGCGACGTCGGTGACTCGACCAGTGACGAGAACGTGTTCGGCGGCTTGGTCGTGGTGTTCCTCTGGTTCACCGTGCTGTTCGCCAACTTCGCCGAAGCCATGGCGGAGGGGCGCGGCAAGGCGCAGGCCGCCACGTTGCGCAAGACGCGTGGCGAGACCACCGCCAGGGTTCGTCACGCCGACGGTTCGGTCGTGGAGGTGCCGTCGTCGCAACTCGAGCTCGGCGACGAGTGCGTCGTGACCGCCGGCGAGGTGATCCCCGGCGACGGCGACGTGATCGAGGGCATCGCGACGGTGGACGAGTCGGCGATCACCGGTGAGTCGGCGCCGGTGATCCGCGAGTCCGGCGGAGATCGTTCGGCTGTCACCGGTGGGACCCGTGTGCTGTCGGACGAGATCGTCGTGCGGATCACGGCGAGGCCGGGCGAGACGTTCCTCGATCGGATGATCTC
The DNA here is from genome assembly GCA_036274875.1 of Ilumatobacteraceae bacterium. GTDB lineage: Bacteria > Actinomycetota > Acidimicrobiia > Acidimicrobiales > Ilumatobacteraceae > JALOLG01. Next base: position 3,449 of record DASUEW010000637.1, on the reverse strand, counting down.
CCTGGTCGAGGGCGCCGATCGGCAGAAGACGCCGAACGAGATCGCCCTGTCGATCCTGCTCGCCGGCCTGACGATCATCTTCCTGCTGGCGGTCGTGACCCTCCAACCGTTTGCCATCTACTCGGGCGCCGAACAGTCGATCATCGTCCTCGTCGCCCTGCTCGTGTGCCTGATCCCGACCACGATCGGCGGCCTGCTGTCGGCGATCGGGATCGCCGGGATGGATCGCCTCGTCCAACGCAACGTGCTGGCGATGTCGGGGCGCGCCGTCGAGGCCGCCGGCGACGTGACGACGCTGCTGCTCGACAAGACCGGGACCATCACGTTCGGCGCTCGACAGGCCGCCGAGCTGCTGCCGGTGCACGGTGTGACCGAACAGGAGTTGGCGGAGGCCGCCTTGGCATCGAGCATCGCCGACGAGACGCCAGAGGGTCGATCGATCGTCGAGTTCGCCGGAAGCCGCTACGGCTTGTCAGAACCGTCGGTGCCAGGCGCCGTCATGGTCCCGTTCACCGCCCAGACCCGGATGAGTGGGATGGACTTCCCAGGTGTCGGCGGAGAACCGGGCCGGCAGGTGCGCAAGGGTGCGGCCGAGACGGTCCGCCAGGTGGTCGAAGCGCAGGGTGGCAGCGTGCCGATCGAGGTCCTGCCACTCGTCGAGATGGTGTCGAGAGACGGCGCGACGCCGCTGGTGGTCACCGACCGACGTGACGGTGAGCCGCCGCGGATCCTCGGCGTGATCCGCCTCAAGGACACGGTCAAGCCGGGCATGACGGAACGCTTCGACCAGATGCGCTCGATGGGGATCCGCACCGTGATGATCACGGGCGACAACGCCCTCACCGCGGCGGCGATCGCCAAGGAGGCGGGCGTCGACGACTTCCTCGCCGAGGCAACTCCCGAGGACAAGATGGCGCTCATCCGGCGCGAGCAAGAGGGCGGGAACCTGGTCGCGATGACGGGTGACGGCACCAACGACGCGCCCGCACTCGCTCAGGCCGATGTCGGCGTGGCGATGAACACCGGCACGCAGGCCGCCAAGGAAGCCGGGAACATGGTCGATCTCGACTCGAACCCGACCAAGCTCATCGAGATCGTCGAGATCGGCAAGCAACTGCTGATCACCCGAGGTTCGTTGACGACGTTCTCGATCGCCAACGACGTCGCCAAGTACTTCGCGATCATCCCGGCGATGTTCGCGGGCGTCCTCCCGGAGTTGGACCGGATCAACGTCATGGACCTCGACACACCACGGTCCGCGATCTTGTCGGCCGTCATCTTCAACGCCCTCGTGATCGTGGCGTTGATCCCTCTCGCGCTGCGCGGCGTGAAGTTCCGCGCCGAATCGGCGGCCTTGGTCCTGCGCCGCAACCTCCTCCTCTACGGCCTCGGTGGCGTCATCGTGCCATTCGTGGGCATCAAGCTGATCGACCTCGTCGTCTCCGCACTCGGAGTGTCGTGACATGAACGCCTTCTTCCGTCAGCTGCGTCCGGCGATCCTCGCCATGGTCCTGTTCACCGTGATCCTTGGCGTCGCCTACCCGATGATGGTGACCGCCATCGCCCAGGTCGGCTGGAGCGACACGGCCGACGGGTCACTGATCGAGCGCGACGGCGTCGTCGTGGGCGCCGAGTTGATCGGCCAGCCGTTCGTCTCGCCGCAGTACTTCCATCCCCGCCCATCGGCGGCCGGCGACGGCTACGACGGTTCGACGTCGAGTGGCTCGAACCTCGGTCCGACCAACCCCGCGTTCCTGGCGACGGTCGGCGAACGCGTCGAGGCGTATCGGAGCGAGAACGGGCTCGGCGTCGGCACGCTCGTTCCCGTCGACGCGGTCACCGCTTCGGCATCGGGGCTCGACCCGCACATCTCGGTGCGCAACGCCGAGTTGCAGGCGGCTCGAGTGGCGCAGGCCCGCGGCATGACGCTCGACGAGGTGCTCGCCATGGTCAGCGGCCACACCGACGACCGCCCGCTCGGGATCCTCGGTGACCCCGGCGTGAACGTCGTCGAGCTCAACATCGCGCTCGACGCCGCGAGCCGCGGGTAGAACGTGAATCGATGAGCGTCACCGACCGCCGACGGACCGGCACCATGCGGGTCTACCTCGGGGCCGCTCCCGGCGTCGGCAAGACGTGCGCGATGCTCGGCGAGGGCCGTCGGCGGCGCGATCGTGGGGCCGACGTCGTCGTCGGGTACGTCGAGACGCATGGTCGGGATTTCACGGCGGCGCAGATCGACGATCTCGAAGTGGTGCCGCGACACACGCTCGTCCATCGCGACACGCAGTTCGAGGAGATGGACCTCGACGCGGTCGTCGCCCGGGCGCCGAAGGTCGTCCTCATCGACGAGTTGGCGCACACGAACGTTCCCGGCTCGACCCACGAGAAGCGGTGGCAGGACATCGAGACGATCCTCGACGCGGGCATCGACGTGATCTCGACGGTCAACATCCAGCATCTGGAGTCGATGAACGACGTCGTCGAGCAGATCACCGGGATCCGCCAACTCGAGACGGTCCCCGATGCGTTCGTCCGGCGCGCCGACCAGATCGAGCTCGTCGACATGACACCGGAGGCCCTACGACGTCGGTTGGCCCACGGCAACGTCTACCCACCGCAGAAGGTCGATGCCGCGCTCGCCAACTACTTCCGGCCGGGCAACCTCGCCGCGCTGCGCGAGCTCGCCCTGCTGTGGGTCGCCGACCGGGTCGAGGACGGGTTGCGCAAGTACATGAAGCTGCACGACATCGACCACCCGTGGGAGACCCGCGAGCGGGTGCTCGTGGCCATCACTGGCGCGCCGGGCGGCGATCACGTGATCCGGCGGGCGGCGCGCATGGCGGGACGATCCGCCGGCGAGCTGCTCGGGGTGTTCGTGTCGGCCAGCGACGGTCTGGCGCGGCGGGCCGGTCCCGGCCTCGACGCGCAGCGGCGGCTGCTCGGCGAGCTCGGGGGGCGCTACCTCGAGGTCATCGGCGACGACGTGGCGATGGCGCTCGTCGGAGTCGCGCGCGCCGAGCGCGCGACCCAGCTCGTACTCGGAGCCAGCAGGCGGGCGCGTGCACTCGAGCGCTGGGGCGGATCGATCGTCGCCGCCGTGCTCCGCGACGCTGGCGATCTCGACGTGCACGTCATCTCGTCCGACGTCGAGAAGGCCGAACCGTCACGCAACCGACGCAAGCGGAACCGCGGCCGGGTCAGTGCGCGCCGACGCCTCGTCGGCGCGGCGATGGCAGTGTTCGGGCTTCCGTTGCTGACGGTTGTGCTCGACACGGGTCGCGACGTCATCGAGCTGCCGTCCGTGCTGCTGGTCTATCTCGTCGCGGTGATCGCGATCGCGACGATCGCCGGAGCCACGATCGGGCTGGGTGCGGCGCTCGCCGCCTTCGGGCTGTCGAACTACTACTTCACCGACCCGAACGGTTCGCTGCGGGTCGACGATCCCG
>DASUEW010000636.1:0-2926 GCA_036274875.1 Ilumatobacteraceae bacterium | reverse complement strand
ACCCGATCGCGCGGCACGGGTGGCGCGGGGAACTCGATCTGCAGGTCGTACATGTCGTAGCGATGCTCGTTGCGGATGAGCAACGTGTCGCCGAACCCGGTGGTCGTGACGACGCCGGCGCGTCCGATCTTGCCCTCGATGAGCGCGTTCGTGATCAGCGTCGTGGCGTGCACGATCGGTGCCGTGATGTCGGCGGGACGCACGCCGGCCTTGGAGAGCACCCGCCGCACGCCGGTGCGCACGCCGTCGAGCGGAGCCGAGGGCGTGGTCAGAGTCTTGTCGACCTCCACTCGACCGGACGCACCGTCGAACAGCACGACGTCGGTGAACGTGCCGCCGATGTCGACAGCCAGTCGCCAGTCGGCACTCATGGTGCAGCCTCTGCCCGTTGGGTTCGGGGCGGCGCGAACACGTCGAGGATCCAGACCTCGCCGTACTCGTGGTCGCCGACGAAGACGCTGTCGCCGTGCCACACCGTGGCCGGCGCGAGATAGAAGTCACCCGGGTGCAGGACCTTGCGGGTCTGGTCGTCGGCCTCGCCGATCCGGAAGTCGAGCGTGCCGCGCATGATGATGCCGAGTTGCTCGTTGGTGTCGTGGTTGTGCAGGAACGAGCCCTCGGCTCCGCCCTTGATGCGCCAGAACCACAACTCGAGGTGATCGCCGACGATCACGCGTCGGCGGAAACCGGGACGATCGGTCTCGTCGAACAGGTCGTCGTCGAAGAAGTAGCAGTACTGCGACGCGGGATCAACTGCAGGCCCATTCACAGCAGCAGAGCTCACAGCAGGCGCTCCACCATCCGGCGCTCGACATCGTCGAGGTGGGCGACGACAGCGGCCACCGCCTTGCGCGTGTGGCCCTTCACGACGGCGTCGGCGATCGCACGGTGCGCCTCCGTCGAGCTGTCGATGATCTCGTTGACCTCGGCTCGGTTCACCTCGGCGTACAGCAGCGAGGCGAACTCGCCCGATCCGAACAGCGCGGTCAGCGCCTTGGCGTGCACCTCGTTGAGCAGCGGATTGCCGCAGGCCCGTGCGAGCGCGGAGTGGAAACGCCGGTCGATGTCGCGGAACTCGGCCAGGTTGTGCGTGGTGCGAGCCGCGAGGCGGGCGATCTCGTCGCGTTCTGCATCCGTCGCCCGCCGCGTGGCCATCTCGACGATGGCCGGCTCGATCACCTGGCGCACCTCGAACAGCTGGGTCACCAACGCCTTGCGGTCGTCGCCGGCGAAGTTCACCTCCGGGAGGTGCTCGGCGACCACCGAGCGGTTGCCACGGCGCTCGAGGTAGCCGGCGATCACGAGGCCTTGGATCGCCTCGCGCACCGACGTGCGGGCCACCCCGAACTCCTGGCACAGCACCCGCTCGGCCGGCAGCGGTGTGCCGGGAGCGAGCTGGCCGGTGTGGATGGCGTCGGCGAGGCGCAGGCGGATCTCCGCCGACACCGTGCGACGCGAGACGGGATCGAAGCTGGCGACCTCGCTCATGTGAGACCCACCGTCGCGAAGTGCGCGATCTCGGCGTCGATGTCGAGCGGCTCGATGATGGCCTCGTGCTCGGCCTCGCCCCAGTGCTCGGGTGGCACCAACCACATCACCTCGAACTCCAGCCCGTCGGGATCGCGGGCGTAGAGGCTCTTGTTGGCACCGTGGTCGCTGGCACCCACCAACGCGCCCGCCTGCTGCAGGCGTTCGCGCATGGCCCTCAGGTCGTGCAGCGTTGGAACCTCCCACGCGATGTGGTACATGCCGACCGTGCGGCGACCAGCCTCGCTGGCCCCGAGGTTGCCGACGCTGAAGAACGCAATGTCGTGATGGTTGTCCGACCCGGGCGCGCGCATGAACGCGAACGCGCCGTCAGGATGTGCCACCACCGTGCTGAAGCCGAGCACGTCGCGGTAGAACCGTTCCGTGGTGGGCGCGTCACGCACGTACAGCACGGCGTGGTTCATCCGCGTGATCGACATGTCGAGACCCCCATCTCCGATGTGATCGGGCATGGTCTTGGACTGATGGTCTGACCATAACACGTTCGAGCAGAGCGATTCGGCTGTCACGGACGGCGCCGCATCACGCCTGGTCAGGCGCTGTGTCACACCCCTTGCGTAGGGTGGCGGCTACCGACTTCCCCCGATCGATGGTCCGGTGTGATCGGAGGGGTTCAGATGAGTGAGACGATGCTCGGGGTCGACGTGTTGGTCGATCCCCGGATCTTTGATGTCGCGTCGTTGGAGGGGCTCGACGGGCGTGAGCTCGCCGAGTTGTTCAAGCGGCTCGAACAGATACGGCGACAAACCGAGGGTGCGTTGGCCGTCGTCGTCGGTGCGGTCAACGAGCGTGGTGTGCACCGCGGTGATGGCCACAGCAGTGTCAACGCGTGGTGTCGGGCGTTGGGCCGCTGGTCCGACAGCGAGTGTCGGGATCGGATCCGCACCGCCAGCCTGATCGCCAGCAGCGAGCGGTTCCGCGATGCTGTGATCTCGGGTGAGATCGGGATCGCCCAGACCCATGAGCTGGGGCGGGTGTTCGCCAACCCGCGCTGCGGCTCACAGTTGGTGGATGTGGCTGGGGTGATGGTCGACAACGCCACCAAGTTGTCGCATCACGAGTTCCGCATCACCACACGGCGTTGGGAGATGCTGGCCGACATGGATGGCGCCCACAAGTCGGCCGAGGAAGCGCATCAGGGTCGCCGGGCCGGCATCGCCGAGGTCGGTGAGGAGATCCACCTTCATGGTCGGGGTGGGTTGGCCCAGGGGGCGGTGATGGTCGAGATCTTGGAGCGGTTCTGCGACGCCGAGTTCACCGCCGACTGGGATGCCACCGTCGCCCGCCACGGCGACGCCGCCTGCTACACGTTGATGCCGCGCACCGATGCGCAACGTCGGTTCGACGCGTTCTACGCGATCTTCGAACGTGCCGCGGC
>DASUEW010000635.1:0-5303 GCA_036274875.1 Ilumatobacteraceae bacterium | reverse complement strand
CCTTGTATCCGAAGTACGAGAGGTAGAGGTACACGTGCCCTTCGCGCGCGCACCACTCCCACGTGTCGATCGAGCCACCGCCGGGAATCCAAACCGGCGGGTGCGGCTGCTGCACGGGTCGCGGCCAGCAGTTGACGTAACGCAGCCGGTGGTGGTTTCCGCTGAACGCGAACACCTCCCGCTCGGTCCACGCCCGCAGGATCAGCTCGATCCCCTCGTGGTACCGCTCTCGCAGCGTCGCCGGGTTCTGCCCGTACGCGAACGTGGTGTCCATCGGCGTGCCGACCGGGAAGCCGGCGACGAGCCGCCCGCCGGTGATGCAGTCGAGCATCGCCATCTCCTCGGCGACACGCAGCGGCGGGTTGTAGAGCGCCACCGAGTTGCCGAGCAGCACGATCGCCGCTTCCGGGCAGGTGCGTGCCAGCGCCGCGGCGACGATGTTCGGGCTCGGCATCAGCCCGTACGCGTTGGCGTGGTGCTCGTTCACACCGACACCGTCGAACCCGCACGCCGCCGCGTGCTCGAGCTCGTCGATGTAGTCGTTGTAGGCCACGTGCGCAACCGCGGGGTCGAACAGGCCGGGATCGATGTCGACCCACACCGATCGGTGCTGCTGCGTGAAGTCCTCGGGCAGCGCCGGGTACGGCATCAGGTGGAACCAGATCGTTTTCACGTGCGACCCTCCAGACCCATCCCGCCGACGTTAGACCCGCGTTCACCCAGCAGGTCGACCTGTCTGCTTCATCGGGCCGGCCACTTCGTTTGAAGCAGACAGAACGGGGGGTTCGACCGTCACCGCGGAGGCCGTGCGCACCGCTTCGTCCATGGCCATCGCGATCAGCGTGTCGTGCGCGGCGTCAGCGAGGGAGTACACCGGTGGGCCACCGGTGACGTGGTCGGCCATGCCGGCGAGAACGCTCGCGACGGCGATCTCGTCGTCGGACAGGCGGGCACCCTCGAAGGGGTTGCGATACACCCACCGATCACCGAGCAGGTAGCCGCGATGCGAGTATCCCTCGAGGTTGCCTTCGTGGCCGACGTCCCAGCGGCGCAGGGTCTGGCGAACAGGTGTCGCGTGGTCGACGAGGTGCCGCACCTCGTGACCGTCGATCTCCCCGCGTGTGCCGCGCACGAGGTATCGCAGGCCACGGATCCACGAGAAGTACTGATCCTCCGTCCAGTCGATCACGCCGAGTTGCCGACCGATGCGGAGGATCGACAGCGATTCCACGGACGTGTCGATCGCCGGCGACGGGGGCGGGCCGTCGCGTCCCGGGCCAACACTGATCGGAGAGTCGAACCGGTCGGTGGTGACGGACGCCGGTGCCAGTCCACAGCCGAGGGCTGCTCGCACCAACGCGACGCCGTGATAGCCGTGGGCGACGGACAGCTGGGCCGATGTGATGTCGCCGAGCGAGCCGGACCGGATGACGGCCAGCCGTGCGGCGTGCAACGGCTGGAACTGGTACTGCTCGGCCACCTGGACCATCGCGCCATGGGTGACGAGGTCGAGCAGCGCGTTGAGTTGGGTGCGGTCGAGTCCCGGTGGTGTCTCGGCGAGTACGGGATGCCCGTGTTCGGCGACGTGGGTGATGACGTCGGCCGACGCCGCGGCCGCCACGCTCGTGACGACGAAGTCGGCTCCGACGTCGTCGAGCTCGTCGAGCGATCCGAGGGTGAGCACGCCGAAGCGTCCGGCGATTTCGGCTCTCACGGCTGGTCGTCGGGCCACAACGGCGACGCACTCGAAGCGTTCCGGAAGCGCACCGGCGACGCGCAGGAAGCACTCGGATCGCCATCCCGCACCGACGATCGCGAACCGGGTCACAACCGGTCACTTTCGCGCACCGATCACTCCTTGACAGACCCCGCTGTCAGGCCGCTGATCACATACTTCTGGACGGGGATGTAGAGCAGCAGGACCGGCAGTGACGCCAAGACGGCGCCGGCACGGGCGTGTTCCCGCTCGCCGAGACGGAATTCCTGGACGGCCGCCGTGTGACCACCTCGTGGTTCCTCGGCACGACGTTCCGTAAGCGCTACCCGGCGGTCGAGGTCGACCTCGATTCGATGGTGGTCTCTGATGGCCCGTTCCTCACAGCCGGCGCGGCGTTCGCCCACATCGACCTCGCGCTCGCAGTCGTTCGCCGCGCGAGTCCCGATCTCGCCGACCGCGTCGCCCGCCTGCTCTTGATCGACGAGCGGCCGTCGCAGGCTGCCTTCGTCGCGTACGGTCATCTCGACCATGACGATGAGCTCGTGCGTTAGTTCGAGCGTTACGTGCGGCGCCATCTCGGCGAGCCCGCTGACGTCGCGTCGGCGGCTGCCGCGATCGGCACGAGCCGGCGAACACTGGAACGACGAATACGCGTCACGTTGGCATGAGCCCGCTCGAACTCGTCCAGCGGCTCCGCCTCGAGCGCGCCCGGTTCCTCCGGCGTACGACCGAACTGTCCACAGAGGACATTGCCCTGCGCATCGGCTACGCGAATGCCGACACCCTGCGCGCGCTCGAACGTCGCTGGTCGAGTCCTCGCCGGCGGACCCCGTCACGGGTAGGCGACGGAACGAGCTCGGGCGCGTCTCGTCAGTCCGGTGACTTCAGCCTCACGTAGATCGTCACCAAGCCGAGGAGGATCACGATGATGACGACGGCGCGGAGCGCCCAGAAGATCGTGCCGACGATGAAACGAAACAGGACCAGTACGACGACAGCGACGATGAGGTAGCCAACGATGGTCGCCAGCAGCGAGCGAGCGCTGCGTGGTTCTGTCGGCATGCGCGGAGTATGCCAGCCGCATCACGACTGAGCACCGCGCCGTGCCGTCGTCGACGTCGGAACGAGGCCAATGGCGCTCAGCAGTTGTCGACGAGGTCGCCTCGGTCGGCAAGGCAGGCGTCGCGCTCGGCCGAACGCGATGCGGCTTCCGTCCGGCGACCAGGCCGGCTCGCGTTCGTCGAAATCGCTGTTCGTGATGTTCGTGAGCCCGGTGCCGTCGGGAGCGATCGGTCCGCAGCCGTGACACGTCGCAATAGACCCGAAGGTTGGGGTATCGGCGACCGGACCGACACGAACGATCCGATTCGGAGGATTCTGGGGAACCACGGGACGTCAGGGCACGGCGACGCGGGCCGCGGCCTCGACCACCTGCACCCCGAACCGCTCGCCCGGCTTCCGGGAGAGCCGCTCGACGGGTCCGCTGATGCTCACCGCGGCGACGATGTCGCCGTGCGTCGACCGCACTGGCGCGCTGACGGACGCGACGCCGGCTTCGCGCTCCTCGACGCTCGCCACCCACCCCTGCGGACCGACTTCGCCCGATAGCACACGGCCGGCCGATCCGAGCTCGAGGGGGAGGCGCGCCCCGTCGGGAACGATCCACCGCAAGGCGTGCGGCGACGGGAGTGAGAGGACGCACCGCCGCTGCGCGCCTTCGCGCACGAACAGCTGAACGCTCTCGCCCGTCTCGTCGCGGAGTCGCGTGAGCGCTGGCCGCGCCAGCTCGACGAGCGGGAAGCGCTCATCGGCGATCCGTCCGAGGACAGCCAGCTCCGGGCCGAGGTCGAACCGCCCGGCGTCGTCGCGACGCAGCAGCCCGTGCGCCTCGAGCGCCACCGCCAGACGGTGAGCGGTCGCCCGCGGAAGTCCGGTCGCCGACTGGAGAGCGCCGAGGGCAGACGGTCGGTCGGCGATGGCACGCAGGATGTCGACCGCCTTGTCGAGCACGCCGACACCGGTTACGCTGTCCATATCGCAAGAACACTATCCCAAATAATGGGACAAGGAAGTCGTGCGTGAGACGGCCCACAACGAGGGGACATCGGCGATGACGGGGTACACACTCCCGGAGAAGATCTGGAACCGCCACCTGGTGCACTCGGCGCCGGGCGAACCCGACCTGCTGTACATCGACCTCCATCTCGTCCACGAGGTCACCAGCCCGCAGGCGTTCGACGGCTTGCGCCTGAGTGGGCGCTCCGTGCGCCGTCCCGAGCTCACCGTGGCGACCGAGGACCACAACGTCCCGACCGCCGACATCGACCAGCCGATCGCCGACCCGATCTCGGCCAAGCAGGTCGACACGATGCGGGCCAACGCCGCCGAGTTCGGCATCACGTTGTACCCGATGGGTGATCCGAACCAGGGCATCGTCCACGTGATCGGTCCAGAGCAGGGTCGAACACTTCCGGGCACCACGATCGTCTGCGGCGACAGCCACACCGCGACCCACGGGGCGTTCGGCGCGCTCGCGTTCGGGATCGGCACGAGCGAGGTCGAGCACGTGCTGGCCACCCAGACCTTGCCCCAGTCTCGACCGCAGTGGATGGCGATCGACGTCGAGGGCGACTTGCCGCAGGGGGTCACGGCCAAGGACGTCATCCTGGCGATCATCGGCCAGATCGGCACCGGCGGCGGCATCGGTCACGTCATCGAGTACCGCGGCCCGGCGATCGAGGCGTTGTCGATGGAAGGTCGCATGACGGTGTGCAACATGTCGATCGAGGCGGGTGCCCGCGCCGGCCTGGTGGCGCCCGACGACACGACGTTCGCCTACCTCGAAGGGCGCACGCACGCCCCGAAAGGAGCGGCATGGGAGGCCGCGCTCGACGACTGGCGGGCGCTGCGCTCCGACCCCGATGCGGTGTGGGACAAGCAGGTCACGATCGACGCCTCGGCGCTCACGCCACAGGTCACCTGGGGCACCAACCCGGGCCAGGTCTCGTCGATCGACGCCAGCGTGCCGTCACCCGACTCGTACGCGGATCCGGCCACCCGCGAGAGCGTCGAGCGGGCGCTGACCTACATGGATCTCCGGCCTGGTACACCCATCCGCGAGATCGGTGTCGACACGGTGTTCATCGGCTCCTGCACCAACAGCCGGATCGAGGACCTGCGCGCGGCGGCGGCAGTGTTCGAGGGCCGCACCGTCACGGCGAAGCGGGTGATGGTCGTGCCGGGCAGTCACGCCGTGAAGGCCCAGGCAGAAGCCGAAGGCCTCGACCGCATCTTCATCGCCGCCGGTGCCGACTGGCGCGAGCCCGGGTGCTCGATGTGCCTGGCGATGAACCCCGACAAGCTCGCCCCCGGCGAACGCTCCGCGAGCACGAGCAACCGCAACTTCGAGGGCCGCCAGGGCCGCGGCGGACGGACGCACCTGGTGTCGCCCGAGGTCGCCGCGGCGACCGCGATCCTCGGCCACTTCGCAACTCCGGGAGACCTGTGATGATGCCAGGAGTGATGAGATGAAGGAACTGCGGATCGTGCAGGGGACCGCCGTCCCGCTCAAGCGCAGCGACGTCGA
>DASUEW010000634.1:0-4630 GCA_036274875.1 Ilumatobacteraceae bacterium | reverse complement strand
GAGATCTCCTCGGTCCACGCCCGCCGCCGTCCGCAGAGCTCTGCGTCGCCCTCGTTGAAGTAGGTGCGGACCTGGCCGACGACGTCGGTCCCAGCCCATGCCACCTGCCAGAGCGAGGTACCCGTCTCGGCCGCGCTGTCGAGGAACATCGCCCAGTCGGCGTCGGTCGGTTCGACGTAGCCGAAGTGATCACGGAGGGCCTCGCCGTCGGCTTCCCAGATCGTCCGTAGGTCGGCGTCGGTGACGGCGCGGATGGCGACTCCTTCCGGCAACGGTCGTTCGGGAACGTCGTCGAGGTCGGGGCGGATCATCGTCGCGAAGTACCTGAGTGGGCTGAAGCCACGCTCGACGAGCCAGCGTTGCCGTTCACCGCCGTCGGCCGCTTCGGCGACGAGTCGTTGGTTGCCGGCGGGATGATCGGCCGCGATCGCGAGTGCTCGCTGTTCGCACCAGTCGATGAGCGCCGTCTCGACATCGGGCCGCGTGACGTCGGCCTCGACGATGAGCCAGTAGTCGCGGAACCCTTCGGCGACGTCGTCCCACGTCGTACGGGCATAGCCGACGATGACGCCACCTTCGTCGGCGATCGCGATGTCGGTCGCGGCGTCGCAACGCTGAAGGTGCGTGTACTGCTCGGTCATCGACGCCAGGGTGGTGAACTCGCCCTGGCCGTCGCGCTTGATTCTCGCGTTGCGGAGCGCCGCCATTCCCGGCAGGTCGGTGGCGCCGCGGTATCCGCGGAGCGGCACGTTCACGACGGGTTCGATGGCGCAAACGCTACGTCAGCCGTTGCACCCGGCGGTGACGAAGTCACGGGCGGGCATCGCGCGTTCCCTATCGTGCACGCCGTGGCCGGTGAGTTCGACGACCTGTTGGCGGCGAATCGCACGTTCGCCGAATCCTTCGCGCTGAGCGGTTTCGACGGGATCGCCCATGCCGGTGTCGCGATCGTCACCTGCATGGACTCGCGCATCGACCCGCTGGGGATGCTCGGCCTCCGACCGGGCGATGCCAAGATCTTCCGCAATCCAGGTGGTCGGGTGACCCAGGCCGCGCTAGAGGCGCTCGTGCTCGGTGTCCACCTGCTCGGGGTAGATCGGATTCTGGTCGTGCCGCACACGAGGTGTGCGATGGCGCTCTCGACCGAGAACGAACTGCGCGAGAAGGTGAGCAAGTCGAGCGGCCAAGATGCCTCGTGGCAATCCTTCGTCGTCATCGGCGACCAACTCGCGACCTTGCTCGAAGACGTGCGGATGGTGCGATCGCATCCGCTGATCCCGACGACCGTCCCGGTCGGCGGGTTTCTCTACGACGTCGACACAGGGTTGATCGAGCAGAAGTTCTGAGCCGTGGTCACGTCACGGCGGTGGGGCTTTCAGGCGCTCCCAGCCGGTGACCAATGGCCCTGTTCGGGCAGCACCGGGCTGTGGCTGACTGAGGGAGGCCCATCTCGACGAGGCCACCTCGACGTCCATCCTGATTGGAGACTCTTCATGCGCGCAGCCGTTGTCACAGCGTTCGATCGCCCCTTGGTGCTCGAAGATCGACCGGTTCCCGAGCCCGCTGCCGGCGAGGTCCTGGTGCGGATCGAGACGAGTGGCCTTTGCCACACCGACATCCACGCCGCTCACGGCGACTGGCCGGTGAAGCCCCAAGTGCCATTCGTACCGGGTCACGAAGGCGTCGGCATCGTCGAACGAGTCGGTGCCGGTGTCGCGAGCTCGCGCGTCGGTCAACGAGTCGCGATCCCGTGGTTGGGTTGGGCATGCGGCGAGTGCGAGTGGTGCGTCAAGGGGTGGGAGACACTGTGTCCCGACCAGCAGAACACGGGCTACGGCCGCGACGGAGGGTATGCCGAGTACGCCGTGGCGTCGGCGAAGTTCGTCGTTGCCGTGCCCGACGGCATCGATCCCCTCGATGCTGCCCCGCTCGCCTGCGCCGGTGTCACGACGTACAAGGCGGTCAAGGTCGCCGGTGTCCGTTCGTCCGATCTCGTCGCCGTGTTCGGCGTCGGCGGTCTCGGACACATGGCGGTCCAGTATGCGCGCATCGCCGGTGGGACGGTCGTGGCGATCGACGTCCACGACGAGAAGCTGGCGATGGCGCGTGAGCTCGGAGCGACCCACACCGTCAACGCCTCGACCCACGATCCGGCCGACTTCCTGCGTGAGCTCGGTGGCGCTGACGCGGCGGTCGTCACCGCCGTGTCGCCCAAGCCGTTCGAGCAAGCCTTCGCCGGGATGCGCCGCGGTGGCCGGATGGTCCTGGTCGGGCTTCCCGCCGACAACAACATCACGTTGCCGATCTTCGAGACCGTCCTCAACGGCATTTCCCTGACGGGTTCGATCGTCGGCACGCGCCTCGACCTCGCCGAGGTGTTCGAACTGCATGCCGCTGGCCTCACCCGGGTCATTCGCACGACGCGCACGCTCGACGAGGTCAACGAAGCGATGAAGGCGGTGGAGGCGGGCGACATCGATGCCCGCGTCGTCTTCGACCTCCGTACGGCCTGAATCGCCGCTCCCGGCCGAACTGTCTGCTTCATCGGCACCCCTGGTTCGTTTGAAGCAGACAGTTCGGTGGGTTGGTCAGCGGTGCACGAGCACGGCCGCGCCGTCGACGGCGTCGTTCCACAGGTCGAGCACTGCCTGATCGGCGGCCTCGAACGGGTAGGCGACGGTGTGAACGCGGACGCCCGCTTCGGCCGCTTCGCGCAGGAAGCGTTCGCCGTCGAGCCGGGTGTTGGCGGTGACGCTGCGAACCTGGCGTTCGTGGAACAACTCGCTCGCGTAGTCGATCGAAGGGATCGACGACAGGTGGATACCGGCGATCGCCAGCGTGCCGCCCCGGTCGAGAGCCCTCAGGGCGACCGGGACGAGCTCGCCGGCCGGGGCGAACAGGATCGCCGCGTCGAGGGGTTCGGGTGGACTGTCGGAGGCGTGACCTGCCGAAGCGCACCCGAGCTCGAGGGCGAGCGCCCGGCCCGACGCACTACGGGTCAGGACGTGCACCGTCGCGCCCCGATGGATCGCGAGCTGGGCGGCGAGGTGCGCGGATCCCCCGAACCCGTAGATGCCGAGCCGCCCGCCGTCGGGGACCAGCGCGCGTTCGAGCGCCCGGTAGCCGATGATGCCGGCGCACAGCAGCGGTGCCGCCGAGACGTCGTCGAACTCTGCCGGTAGGTGGTACGCGTAGGCCTCCGGCACGACCGCATACTCGGCGTATCCGCCGTCGTCGTCCCACCCCGTGAATCGGGGTGTGAGGCAGAGGTTCTCGCGGCCCGTCGAGCAGAACCGGCAGATGCCACACGTGCTGCGCAGCCACGCGATACCGACGCGCTCACCGGCGACGAACCGGTCGGCGTCCTCGCCCAGCACGTCGACGTAGCCGACGATCTCGTGCCCTGGTACGACGCCGGGGCGGTGGACCGCGAGGTCGCCGGCCGCGATGTGCAAGTCGGTGCGGCACACACCACAGGCCGCGACCCGAACGCGGATCTCGCCCCGCCCGGGAAGCGGCACCGGCCGGCGACCGCGCACCAATGGCCCGTGCTCGATGGGACCAGGCTGGTCGACCGACCAGACGTGCATATCCGGGCGTTCTGGCATATCCGGGCGTTCTGGCATCAGTTGCGCATCCACCGCTCGACCAGCTTCTTGCACTCGTCGGCCCATAACACGACGCTGGCGAGCCCCACGCAGACCAACCAGTCGCCCGCCGAGAGCGGCGCGGTGTCGAACGCCTCGTTCAGGAAGGGCACTTGCACGACCGCGACCTGCAGCACGACGGAGAGCGCGATGGCGCCCCACAGCGCCCGGTTCGTGAACAGGTTGTGGAACGCGCTGACGCGATCCGAGCGGGCGTTGAAGGCGTTGAAGAGCTGGGCGAAGACGAGCGTTGTGAACGCCATCGTGCGGGCCCCGACGATGTCGCCCGATCCCCCGAGGATGCCGCCGGAAAGGCCGACGTCGAGTGCCGCCAACGTCACCACACCCATCACGAGGCCGACCCACGCGATGCCCCGCCACATCTCGATGTCGATGATCCGATCGGTGGGCTTCCTCGGTGGTCGCTGCATGACGTCGTCGGGGGGCGGTTCGAGGCCCATCGCGAGCGCCGGCGCGGTGTCGGTGAGGAGGTTGATCCAGAGGATCTGGGTGGCCAGGAGCGGCACCGCGATCGCCTCGCCGGTGTCGTCGAGCCCGATGACGCTTGCCAGCACGACGCCGAAGAACATCGTGAACACCTCCCCGATGTTCGACGACAGCAAGAAGCGCAGGAACTTGCGGATGTTGACGAGGATCGCCCGTCCTTCGCGCACGGCGGTGATGATCGTGGCGAAGTTGTCGTCGGCGAGGATCATGTCGGCCGCTTCCTTCGACACGTCGGTGCCGGTGACGCCCATCGCGACGCCGATGTCGGCCGACTTGAGCGCCGGGGCGTCGTTCACGCCGTCGCCGGTCATGGCGACGATGCTGTGATCGGCTTGGAGGGCGGCGACGATGCGCAACTTGTGCTCGGGTGCCACCCGGGCGTACACGGAGACGTCGCGTGCCGCTGCTCGAAGCCCCTCATCATCGAGCTCTTCGAGGTCGGCACCGGTCAAGGCCCTGGAACCGGGTTCGATGAT
>DASUEW010000633.1:0-3700 GCA_036274875.1 Ilumatobacteraceae bacterium | reverse complement strand
GAGGTCGGCCGACGGCGCGACGATCGCCGCGTTGTTGCCACCCAGCTCGAGGATCGCGCGGGCGAAGCGACCAGCGACGACTGGCGCGACCCGGCGGCCCATTGCCGTCGAACCGGTGGCCGAGACGATCGGCACCGCCTCGTGGGCGACGAGCGCCGCCCCGACGTCGGCACCGCCGAGCAGCACCTGGTTGAGGTGGTCAGGGGCGCCGGTCTCGGCGGCCGCCCGCTCGAACAACGCGCCGCATGCCAGCGCCGTGAGCGGTGTCTTGTCGCTCGGCTTCCAGATCACCGGGTTGCCGCACACGAGCGCGAGGGCGGCGTTCCACGACCACACCGCGACCGGGAAGTTGAACGCCGTGATGACCGCCACTGGGCCCATCGGGTGCCAGGTCTCCATCAGCCGATGTCCGGGCCGCTCGCTGGCGATCGTGAGGCCATGCAGCTGTCGTGAGAGTCCGACCGCGAAGTCGCAGATGTCGATCATCTCCTGGACCTCGCCGAGGCCCTCGGAGCGGATCTTGCCGGTCTCGATCGACACCAGCTCGCCGAGCTCGTTCTTGTGCTCACGCAGCAGCTCGCCGAGCCGTCGCACCGTCGCGCCGCGCACTGGTCCGGGTGTGTCGCGCCACGTCTCGAACGCGGTCACCGCCTGATCGACGGCATGGGCGACGTCGCCGGACGATCCGGCCGGGCCGAGGGAACCGCCGGTGATCGGCGTGCGGGCGGACTGGTCGCCGTCGGTGACCGTCACCCCGCAGGCCGCGAGGATGCGGTGGACGTGGGCGCTCAGCGCCTCGGTCGTGGGAAGGCTCATGACACAGATTCGCACGCGTCGGCGAAGATCGCGAGGGCCGAGTCGGCCTGCTCGATCGTCACCACGAGTGGCGGCGCCATGCGGATCGCTCGCTCGCCACACGTCAGGATGAGGAGCCCGCGCTCGAAGCACGCGTGCTCGAGCGCCACCGCGGTGTCGTGGTCAGGCGTGTCGATGCCGATCATCAGCCCGCGGCCGCGCACGTCGGTGATCGCCGTGTGCTTTGCCTGCATCGAACGGAGCCCGGCGAGGATATGGGCGCCCACCGTCGCCGCGTTGGCCGCCAGCCCGCCTTCGACCAGATCGAGCGTGGCGACAGCGGCGGCGCACGCCACCGGGTTGCCCCCGAACGTCGAGCCGTGCCGTCCTGGTGGCCAATCCATGATGTCGGCCCGGGCGATCAGCGCCGCCAGCGGGAGCCCGCTCGCCAGACCCTTGCCGGCGCAGATCACGTCCGGCACGACACCGTCGTGCTCGCACGCCCACATCGTGCCCGTGCGGCCGATGCCGCTCTGCACCTCGTCCGCCACGAGCAGGATCCCGTGCCGGTCGCACAGCTCACGCAAGTCGGCGAGCCAGCCCCGGGGCGGGGCGAGGTAGCCACCCTCGCCCTGGATCGGCTCGACGATGATCGCCGCCACGTCGTCGGGCTCGGTGAGCCGTTTGAACAGCACCTGTTCGATGTAGGCGGCCCCGTTGAGCTCTGCCTGGCCGGCGAACGGGGCGTGGAAGCTGCCCCCCATCAGGGTGCCGAACCCGCCGCGCTGGCGAGCCTTCGACGCGGTGAGCGACAGGCTGCCGAGTGAGCGTCCGTGGAACCCGCCGAAGAACGCGATCAGGTTCGGTCGCCCGGTCGAGTGGCGAGCCAGCTTGATCGCGCCTTCGACGGCCTCGGTGCCTGAATTGGCGAGGAACACTCTCGCCGGTTGCATCGGCACGCTGGCCGCCAGGCGCTCGCAGACTTCCGTATAGACAGGCAGGTAGAAGTCGCTCGCGCAGTAGTGGAGGATGTCGTCGACCTGGGCGTGGATCGCGGCGTTGACGCTCGGATGGGCGTGGCCGGCGGCCGTCACCGCGATGCCGGCGTTGAAGTCGAGGAAGCGGTTGCCGTCGACGTCTTCGATGATGCAGCCCGCGCCACGCCGCACCACGAGCGGATACACCCGCGTCAGCGACGGGCTCGTCACCCGCTCGTCGCGTTCGATCACCGCACGGGCAGCGGGTCCTGGAAGCTCGGTGAGGATCTGGGGCTCCAAGGTGGCGAGGTCGTCGTTGGTGATCAAGGTCATCGTTGCTCCATCAGTAGGGGCGTCATCGGGAGGGACATCAAGGGCGGGGCATCAAGGGCGGGGCATCATCGTGGGGAGGGCGTCTCGGCGTTCGGTGCGTCGATGCCGCGGCTCGCACTATTCTGGCACGGCTGTTCCACACTGTCACTGGGTCGGAGCGCTTCGACCAAGGGTATCCGTGGCGGTCGCGCGAAACTGCGCCGCATGGCCGGTTTCCGTGTCACTTACGCAACGCTTTCCGCGGACGACGATGAGTTGCAGGCGTCGTACGACACCGCCGTCGAGACCGCGAGGTACGGGCTCGGCGCGTTCCATCCGCTCCGCATCGGAATGGATGAGAGCCTGTGTGCCGACACGTTCGCCACCCGCTCACCGATCGACCGCGACGTGGTGGTCGGTGTGTTCGCCGCGGCCGCTGCGGCTGACGTCGACGACGCCGTCACGGCCGCCGCCGAGGCGTTCGACGGCTGGTCGTCGACACCGTGGCGGGAGCGTGTCGAGATCCTCGATCGCGTCGCCGACCTGATCTCGGAGCGCAGCGTCGAGCACGCCGCCCACATGGCGTGGGAGAACGGCAAGAACCGACTCGAGGCACTCGGCGAGGTCGAAGAAGCAGCTGACCTGATCCGCTACTACACCCACGCGATGGTCGAGCACGACGGCTTCGACGTGCCGATGGAGCGATTCAGCGAGGCCGAGGCGACGCGCGACGTGATGCGTCCGTACGGGGTCTGGGGCGTCATCGCCCCGTTCAACTACCCGGCTGCGCTCGTCGCCGGCCCGGCGGGCGCGGCGCTCGTGGCCGGCAACACCGTCGTCATCAAGCCGTCCGAGATCGGCTCGTTGTGCGGGCACCTGATCTACGACGCGTTCGTCGACGGTGGCGTGCCGCGCGGCGCCGTCAACCTCGTGACCGGAGAGGGGGATCAGGCGGGTGCCGCCCTGGTCGGCGACAACCGGCTGGGCGGACTCACGTTCACCGGCTCGAGCAGTGTCGGGATGTCGATCATCAAGTCGTTCTCGTCGTCGCACCCGCGCCCGGCGATCTGCGAGATGGGTGGCAAGAACCCGGTCATCGTCGCCGCGTCCGCTGATCTCGCGCTGGCGGTCGAGGGCACGGCGCGTTCCGCGTTCGGGTTCGGCGGGCAGAAGTGTTCGGCCGCCTCGCGGGTGTTCGTCCACGAGTCGCTCGTCGACGAGTTCTGCGACCGTCTCGTGGCTCGCGCCGAGGCCATCCCGTTGGTCGGTCCGCTCGACCGCGACGGCTTCTTGTCTCCCGTCGTCGACGAGGCGGCGATCGAGCGCTACGACCAGGTCGTGGCCGACGCGAGGCTCACCGGCGATGTGCTGTGCGGCGGGACCCGACTCACCCACGGCGATCTCGGTCGGGGCAACTTCCTCGCACCGACCGTCGTGCGCGTGCCCGACGACTCGCTGATCTGGACGACCGAGTTGTTCGTGCCGCTCATCGCCGTGCGCGCCGTGGCGTCGCTCGACGAGGCGCTCGAGCGCGCCAACGCCGTGCCCTTCGGACTTACCGCCGGCCTGTTCGCCACCGACCGAGCCGAGATCGACCGCTTCCTCGATCGCATCGA
>DASUEW010000632.1:0-11475 GCA_036274875.1 Ilumatobacteraceae bacterium | reverse complement strand
TGTGCAGCACGTCGGGTGCGATGACCTTCATCGCGACCGGCAGGCCGAGCGTCGCCGCGGCCGTGGCTGCCTCGGCGGCAGACCCGACCACCGCTTGGGGAACCATCGAGATCCCAGCCGCCGCGAGGAGGGTGCGGAGTTGCTCGGGCTGCATCCAGCCTGATGTGGGTTGGCCCGACGTGGGTTCGCCCGACGATGTGTCGCGTTCCGATGCCGTGCCCAACGCGTCGCGCACCACGTCGCGAACCGCGGCGCCGTCGTACCCCTCCGGGATGACGACCGTCCCGACTGGTCGGCTTCGCCACGTCGCCAGTTCTGCGACACGCCCGAGGGCGACGGCGGGCGACTCAGGGAAGGGGAACACGGGAATCGCCCACCGGGCACGGGGGACGGCGTCGGTGCCGTCGACGCTCTCGGTGCTCTCGACGCTCTCGACTGGTGCGGCGAGCTCGATCGCCGGTGGGAGATCGCGGGCCAGGAAACACGCCAACATCGTCTTGTGCGGTGTGCTGGAGGCGGCCCGCCGGACCGCATCGACGATCAGCTCCGGTTCGCTGATCATGGGATCCGTGTAGATCACGATGACGGCGTCGATCGCTTCGTCGGCCAGCACCAGTCGCAGGGCCTGCTCGTACTGGGCCGCGTCGGCGCTGGCGAGCAGGTCGACCGGATTGCGGACGGCGGCGTGAGGTCCGAGCAACGCGGCGAGCGCCGTGCGCGTCGTCTTCGACAGTTCGGGCACCGTGAGGCCGGCGTTGGAGCAGGCATCGGCGGCGAGGATCCCCGGTCCCCCGCTGTTGCCGACGATCGCCACGCGGCGCCCGGCGGGCAGCGGCTGATGCACGAGCACGCGCGTGACGTCGAACATCTGCGCCAACGTGTCGACTCGGATGATCCCGGCCTGCCGGAACAGGGTGTCGGTCAGGATGTCGTCGGTCGCGAGCGCGGCGGTGTGGGACGAGGCGGCCCGCTGGCCGGCTTCCGACCGGCCGCTCTTGACGGCCACGATCGGCTTGCGCCGTGAGAGCCGGCGGGCGAGGCGGTTGAACTTGGTCGGGTTCCCGAACGACTCGAGGTACAGCAGCGCGACGTCGGTCGCCGGATCGTCCTCCCAGTACTGCAGCAGATCGTTGCCCGAGATGTCGGCCTTGTTCCCGAGCGAGACGAACGACGAGATGCCGAGACCGAGCGATTCGGCGGCTTCGAGCACGGCGATGCCGAGTGCGCCCGATTGCGACACGAACCCGACGTTGCCCCGCACCGGCTTCGTCGGGGCAAATGTGGCGTCGAGACTGACGTCGGGCGCAGTGTTGATGATGCCGACGCAGTTGGGACCGATGAGGCGCATGCCGTATCGCCTCGCCAGCCGAACGAGGGCGGCTTCGCTGCCGTGCCCACCGGCGCCGACCTCGGCAAACCCGGCGGACAGGATGACGGCGCCGTGTACGCCTGCCTCACCGCACTCGCCCAGGACGCCGGCGACCGCGCTGGCGGGCACGGTGATGATGGCGAGGTCGACATTGTCGGGCACGTCGGCGATCGACGGGTAGCACTTCAGCCCGCGTATGCTGGCCGCGTTCGGATTGATCGGGTGCACGATCCCGGTGAAGCCGTTCTCGCAGATGTTGACCACCACCGCGTTGCCGACGGTTCCGGGCGTGCGGCTGGCACCAATGACCGCGACCACGTTCGGGGCGAGGAGCCGGGCGACGGATCGCGTCTCCGCGATCCGCTCCCGCTCCTCGACGGCGCCGTCGGCCGGGATCGACAGGTCGAACTCGAGGTCGAACACGCCGGCGTCGAGTGACCGGCGCACGGCGAAGCCGGCGTGACGGAACACGTCGAGCATCTGACGGTTGTCGCCCAACGTGTGGGCATCGAAACGCTGGATGCCGTTCGAAAGTGCAGCTGCCACGAGATGTTCGAGGAGCAGGGTCCCGATGCCCTGTGCGTGGTGCGCGTCGGCCACCGTGAACGCCACCTCGGCGCTCGCTCGCTCGCGGTCGTAGTGGTACGAGCCCATGCCGATCAGCTCGCCGGCCATCTCGACGCCGAGCGTGAACCGGTCGCGATAGTCGACGTCGAGCATCTTCGCCAGCTCGACGTCGGAGGGCGCACGCGGCGAGAAGAACCGCATCCGAATGCTCTGTGGGGTGAGCCCATCGAGGAGTGCCCGCACCGAGACCAGGTCGTCCTGCCCCAGCGGGCGGACCTGGACGACGCGACCATCGGCCAGGACGACGTCCGACGCCCAGTACTTGCGGACCTCGGCGGCGCGGTCGGGCGCCGCGTCGATCGACGCGCTCACGGCTCCCGCACCAACGTCGGGGGACGGTTCAGGACGACCGGGCACGGGGCGTGCCGGACGATCTCCATCGCGACGCTCCCGAGCGTCAGTCGAGCAAGACCGGTGCGGCCGTGCGTGCTGGCGACGATCAGCGAGGCTCCGATGCTCTCGGCGAACTCACCGATCGCCACGCCAGGATGCTTGCTGTGGAGCACCTCGTACTGCGTGTCGTGGTGCGACTGGCTCGTCAGCTTGTGCGCCAGCCGAGCGGCATACGAGCTCTCGACCACGTCCTGGGGGTGCACCTGATCGGGGTCGAGGACCTCGACGACCCATGGTCGGGCGCCCATCCCGATGCCCCACGCCGCGGCCAGCGCCAGCGTGGACTCCGAGAAGTCCGACCCATCGACGGGCACGATCAGCTCACCGCGGTGATCAGCGCGGTCCGTCCTCGCCTTCGGCCCGACCGTGACCACTGGACCGTACATCTCACGCAGGACATCAACCGCGACACTGCCGAGGATCGCCTCGGAGCGGCCCCGCCCGAACGTGCTCATCACGACCATTCCCCCGTTGACGTTGGCCGCGTGGTCGGCGATCGTGAAGCCGACCGAACGCTCGAGGACACGGGCGCAGACCGACGCCGACACCGACAACGGCGCGTCGGCCAGCCGCTCGTTCATCAGCTGCTCGGCTCGCTTCACATCGGCCGCGTACGTGACGACCTCGAGCAGTTCGAGCTCCGCGTCGCACTGCCGCGCGAACGCTTCACCGACGCTGACAGCTCTCCACGAGTAGTCGGACCCATCGGTCGGAACGATGATTCGATTGAACACAACGCCTCCTTGGTCCAGTGATCTTGGTCGCGTGATCTAGGTGCTCGGATCGGGCACGATCACGGTCGCGCACGAGGCCCCGTGCAGCATCCATGTGCTGACGGATCCGAGCAGCGTGGCGGCAAAGCGGCGATGACCACGGGCGCCGAGCACGACCATGTCGGCGCCGGATGCGGCCTCGGCCAGCGCCTGCCGCGCGTCTTGGAGCTTGAACGTGCGGCGGGCCCTCCCGCCGGGATCGAGCTCGGCGAGCTCGGATTCGAACTCGGTGAGCGCCTTGTCGACCTCGACAGGGAACCGCTCGCGAACGCCGGCCTCGTCCATCCATGGCGCGAGCTCCACCGATCGCACCACGACGATGTCGGCATCGGCGTTCGAGAACGCCAACGCCCATCTCAGCGCGGCCCGAGCGTTGCGAGAACCGTCGAAGCCCACGACGACGTGCTCGACCGGTGTGGATGCGACGTCAGGTGGCACGACGACGACGGGAACCGTTGCGTGCGTCGCGCACTGTCGGCTCACCGATCCGAGCACGACGCCGCTGAGGCCACTGCGCCCCTGGCTCCCGACGACGAGGAGCTCGGCATCGCGGCTCGCCTCGATCAGCAGGTGGGCGGGCCGACCCTGCTCGATTCTGGGCACGATTCTGGGCACGATCGCGGGCACGGCTCCGGCCGGTGTCGACTCGGCGTCGTGTCGCGTCGACGCGATGATCTCGTCGACGCGACGTGTGAACTCGGCCTCGAACTGGCTCCAGTCCATCAACAACGCGGGCTGCCCGATGGCGTCGCTCGGCAGGATCGGTGCCCGCCATGTCGACAGGGCGACGATCTCCACGTCGCGCCCGACGGCCTGGGCGGTGGCCCATGCGAGCGCCGTCCGCGAGTGGTCCGAACCGTCGACCCCCACGATCCACGTACGCGTGGCCACGTTGCCTCCTCGGACCGGCGACGCGCCGGGCGCGCGTCCAACTCGACGATACGGCGGTCGAACACCTGGTGACAGGGCCGAAGGCCCCATCGAATCAAGCCGAAGGCCCCCATCCAGACAAGCCGAAGGCCCCATCGAATCCAGTCGAAGGCCCCCATTCCAGACAAGCCGAAGGCCCCAACCAGCAGGATGGACAGGCCGAAGGTCCCTTGCGGGCTCCGTGATAGACCGGGGACGATGGCGGTGAAGGAGGAGGAGCCGATGGAACCGACCGCGAACGACGCTGAGCAAGCCGAGTACGTCATCAGCTACGACCAACTCGTCGACGACGTCTGCTGGCGTCTGCTCGCTCGATCATCGTTCGGTCGAGTCGTGTTCTGCCAGGACGGTGAGCCTGGGGCGCTGCCGGTCAACTGTGCGGTCACCGACCGGACGATCGTGTTCCGCACCAGTGCCGACACCACCTTCTTCGAGTTCGTCCACGGGTCGAGAGTGGCGTTCGAGGCGGACCACACCGATCACATCGCCGAGTCCGGGTGGAGCGTCCTCGTCCGCGGAACGTTGCACGAGGTGACCGACCCCGCCGAGATCGACGCGCTGGGAACCCTTCCCGTCCATCCGTGGGCACCGGGCCAGCGCGATCGGTGGATGCGGATCGTGCCCGACAGCGTGACAGGACGGACGATCAGCCGCCACCGGCTGGTACCGGAGGGAACCCGCCTGCCGTACATGCCTCCTGGATGACCTCGACGGCCCGCGACGCACGCGCGCTCACGAATCGAAGGTCGGTCCGTACCACGGCACGTCGAGGCGTTCGCAGACGCGGGCGACCTCATCTCGCACGTGCGCGTTGCTGACGACGAACACGGCGTCGAAGCGCTCTGCGATCTCGGCGACGCATCCGCCGATGTCGGGGCGTCCGGATGCGGAGTCGATGAGTGTCACACGACCGCTCGCCAGAATGCGGCTGACGAGCTCGTCGCCGATCGTCTGGCGGTGGTTTCGCCCGATCCACAGGCACTCGTAGTCGACAGGCGAATCGTCGACGAGGTACGGGAGCACCGGACCGATGCCGGCTCCGGTGGCGACGAACAGCACGTGCTCATAGGTCTGGGCGTGATACATGAACCCGCAGCCGCGCATGCGACGAACGTGCAGGTGGGTGGGTCGAGCGTCGGAAGCGGCGTCGCGGCCCAGCTTGTCGGTCCAGTCACCGGCGCGCCGGATGACAAGGCTGAAGCGTCCCGGGCCCTCGCTCCCCGTTGCGGCGACCGCGAAGGCGTGCCATTCCTTGCCGTCGCGACTGACACGCACGTACTCGCCGAACGATCGCTTTCCCGGAAGCGCCAGGACGACGATCTCCTCGGTCACCCCGAGGACCTCGCACGAGAGGTGCTTGACACCGAGCCACGGGTGCGCGACGAGCCCGACGAGCACCACCAGCAACAGCACGGACGGCGTGCGGGTGGCGTCGGCGAAGTCGGCGAGGTCGGGCCCGGGCGCCATCGATCTCGCGACCTGTCGCAACACGAGCGCCACCAAGATCGCCAGCCCGGCCCACCCGCCGTATCGATGGATGTACTCGAAGCGGTTGTGGCGCGAGTGCCGGACGGAGTTCCGTGCCGTCCACATCATCGTCACGAGAATCGCGAGGACCACGAGTCCGATGGAGCGTCCGACATCGTCACCGCCCGCGGCGGCGACTCCGATGGCGACGATGAACCAGGCGGTGCCGGCGATCGCGGTCGCCCGGTGCAGTTGGCCCAGGTGATATGTCAGTTGATGGAGCCGATACGACTTGATCCTGCGTCCGACGACGAAGGCCCCCCGCACGAAGCCGTCGTGACGAGCCGCGATCGAGATGCAGAACACCAGTAGCGACGCCCCAACTGCATGATCGACCACGCGCCCGTGCACCGCTGCAAGGCCCGCGATCAGCACGTTGATGACAGCGGCCACACCGAACCACACGAGACGCGCCTGCGAACCCGGATCCTTCGTCCACCGACGCTGACTCCCACGAGTCGGCGCACGCGCAGTGGAACATCGCACCGGACCGATCGACGAACGCTCCAGCATCAACGACATGGCGCCACCTGCTTTCAGGGTGAAGTGGCGCGCGCCCCGCCGCCGTCGCCGGCATCGCTGTCGGCGTACAGGCAAAGATCAGAATCGGGAGGACAAACACATCTCGGGACGCTTTGGGCGGCAGGTCCGCGAGTCGCATTGAGGTTTCATCGGCCCGAAACCACCCGGACTCGAATGTCTTCTGCGTGAACAGAGCGCACGCACGGGCGATATCGCATGCCGTTTCACGTGCGCACCAGCGAGATAACTGGTGTGCGGCGGTCAAGCCGAAGCCGGCGCGCCCGATAGCACTAGGTGCCGCGTCAGAACACGAGCTCGTTCCAGCACCGCCTTCGCCGCGGGCTGACGGGGATGCTGGTGCCGAGCTTTGCGGTCGCACTGCTCGCGGTGGTGAGCACGCTGGACTCGAACGCCGCGATCGATCAGATCGCGAACGAGGCAGTCAACGAGCACCAGGTCGTCGCCAAGGTACGTGAGGAGTTCGGCGACCTGCTGACCATCGGCGAGGCGGAGTTGCAGGGCGCCCGTGTCGAGCGCTCGTTCGACAAGCAGGTCGGCACCGTGCTGGCGGCGTTCGACGAAGCGCAGTCTGCGCTCGACCCTGACGACGACGTGCGGCTTTGGGACGCACGCCAACACATGCTCGACCTCGTCGCCCACGGCTCGGCGTTGGCCACCGGCGAGCTCGACGTGGTCGGGTACCGCGCCCTCGCCGACACCGATGCCTTGGAGGCGTTCGCCGACTTGGACGAGATCACCCGCGTCGGAAGCGAGGAGTTCGTCACCCAGACCGCTGCGGTGTCCGACCGATCGAACCGGATTCTCCTGCTCGTCGGTGCCGTGCTCATCGCCGCGGTGGCCGCGACGATGGTCCTCCTGCGACATCTGCGCCGGGCGCTCTACGTTCCGCTCCACGACCTCGAGCTGGGCCTCGAGCAGTTCGCCGTCGAAGGTCTGGGTTATCGCATCGAAGTCGATGGCGACCGGGAGTTCCGTTCTGTGGCAGACGTCGTGAACACCATGGCCGGGCAGCTCGAGGACAGCCTGGCCGAGCTGGCCCACAGGGCGTTCCACGATCCACTCACCGGTCTCGCCAATCGGACTCAGCTCGAGCGACGGTTGGCACGCCAACTTCTTGCGACGAGCGAGACCTCCCTATCGCCGGTCGGTGCTGTCGTCGTGCTGGATCTCGACGGGTTCAAAGCGGTGAACGACGCGCTCGGCCACCAAGCCGGCGACGAGGTCCTCGTCGAGGTGGCCGAGCGGTTGCGCTCGACCGTGCGCCCCGCCGATCTCGTCGCCCGCATCGGTGGCGACGAGTTCGCGATCCTGCTGGCGGACGCTCACGAACCCACCGAGGTCGACTCGGTCGTCGAGCGACTGTCGGCTGCGATCTCCCGCCCGATCATCGTGGCCGGACGAGCGGTCGTGCTGGGTTGTTCCGCCGGTGCCGAGCTCGTCCGCGAAGGCGGGAGCCCTACCGACCTCCTGCGCCATGCCGACATCGCGTTGTACGCCGCGAAGGGCGAAGGGAGAGGGCGGTTGCTGCAGTTCGCGCCCGATATGGAGATCGTCGTCCAGCAGCGTCTCGCGCTCGAGGAAGAGCTGCGGATCGCGCTCGGTTCGGACCAGATCGAGGTCGTGTACCAACCGGTGATGGATCTCACGAACCTCCAGGTCTCCGGGTTCGAGGCACTGGCGCGTTGGAACCACCCAAACCGTGGCGTTGTCGGTCCCAACGAGTTCATCCCGATCGCGGACGCGAACGGCCTCATCGTGCCGCTCGGCAACCTGGTCCTCGATACGGCATGCCACCACCTCGCCGGGTGGCGCAAGTTCCCCGGACACGACCAGTTGGTGATGGGAGTCAACGTCTCGCCGAACCAGCTCCAGGACCACGAGTTCGTCGACGAGGTCGGTCGTGCCCTGCGCAAGGCCGGCCTCCCGCCCTCGGCGCTGGTGCTCGAGGTGACCGAGACCGTGATGGCCGACCCGCACGCGGTGGCGTGTCTCCACGAGCTCAAGCAGCTCGGGATCGGCGTCGCCCTCGACGACTTCGGCACCGGGTACTCGTCGTTGGCATACCTGCAGCAGCTCCCGATCGACGTCTTGAAGATCGACAAGAGCTTCATCGACGGCATCGACACGCATCCTGATCGCGCCGTGCTCGTGAACACCGTGCTGCGGATGGGCCGGGCGCTGCGACTGCGAACGATCGCCGAGGGCATCGAGGACGCCGACCAATTGGAGCTGCTCCAACGACTCGGCTGCCAACGCGGGCAGGGCTTCTACCTGTCCGTCCCGCTGCACGCCGATGCGGTCAAGGGCTTCCTCGATCGGACGGCAGGCGTCGATGTGGCACCTGTTCGACGTCGGAGTGATGGCGACCTGGTGGCGGTCCGGATCGGACCCGTGCCCGCGAGTTCGGCAAAGGCGGCGCTCGACTTCGCCGAACACGTGGTCACCACGCTCGCTGGCACCTCGGGACGAGCGGTCGGCGTGTCGCCTGGAGTGCTCTCGCTGCTCCGCCACTACATCGACGCGTGGCGGGGTGTCACCCAGTCGGGACCGACGTTCACGTGGGAGGGCTTCGAGCGGGCATCGGTCCTTCAGCTGCTCGCCCACGAATGGGTGCGAATCACCGACGGCGCCGCCGTCGAGAGCGGGCTGTTCGGGCCCGCCGAGGCCGATCCGTTCCGCCAGGCGGTCACCGCCGCGGTGCTGGCGGCGCTGGCGTCGGCGGACGTCGAGTTCGACGACGGCGCGCATCTCTTGCGCACGATGTACGAAGCGCGTCGCCAGCGCAGCTTGGCCGCGATCTCAGCCTGATACGACACGGCTGGATCATCCTGCCAAGGTGCGGGCCAACAGCGGTGGACGTCGCCGTTGTAGCTGCTCGTACGCCTCGAGGTAGCGCCGGCACATCGTCTCACCGGTGAACTCGAGTGACGCCGCGCGGCACGCATCGGGATCGATCTCGTCGAGGCGGTCGACGGCCGCGATCATCTCGTCGACGCTGTCGCAGATGAAGCCGGTGACGCCGTGCTCCAGAACCTCCGGCACCGATCCGCGACGGAGCGCGATGACCGGCGTCCCCGCCGCCAGCGACTCGATCATCACCAGCCCGAACGGTTCCGGCCAGTCGCTCGGGAACAGCAGGGCCCGCGCGCCGGCGTAGAACGCGGGCGTGTCGACCTCGCCCATCTCGCCCGTGAACACGATCTCGTTCCCGTCGATCAGTGGTTCGATGTGCGACTCGAAGTATTCGAGGTCGAAGGGATCGACCTTGGCGGCGATTCGGAGGCACCGGCTGGTCCGACGGGCGATCTCGATCGCCAGATCGGGTCGCTTCTCGTGGCTGATCCGTCCGACGAACGCGAAGTAGTCGGGATCCGCGGCGCGCGGCTGAGCAAGGTAGGCGTCGAGCGGCAGGCCATTGGGCACAGTCGCCACCCAGTTCAGCCGGGTTCCGGCGAGCGGCCGGCGCTGCGCATCGCTGATCGAGACCAACGGCGCCGCCGGGTACCGCTGGAACACCTGCTGGACCGCATCGGTGTCGAGACGCCCGTGCAGTGTGATCAGCGTCGGAACGTCCGTCGTGGCCACGAACGGGAGCGTCAACAGGTCGAGATGAGAGTGGATCACGTCGAACTCGTCGGCGCGTGAGTAGACGTCGGCCAACTTCTGCAGATGGAGATGCGGCGCGACGTCGATCATCTCCTCGCGGCTCATCTTCGGCCGCAGCGGCTCGGCGACCACGGGCACGAGCTCCGCCGTCGTGATCGAGGAGCCGGCGCCGAACAACGTCACGTCGTGCCCTGCGGCGACCAACTCGTCAGTCAGGGTGGCGATCACCCGTTCCGTGCCGCCGTACCGCGTCGGTGGCACCGACTCGAACAACGCCGCGACCTGTGCGATCCGCATCACGCCGCCCCACGTTCAGTCGGGCACGCAACGGTCGGGCACGGAACTGGCCAGGCGAATCCGAACCTGACGACGAACGTGCGTCGGCACGCTGAGCACACGCGCACGTCATCAGGGACATCATCGCCCACAAGATCGCCGACATCGTCAGCAGTACGGGCTACGGCGTCGTGGTGGAACTCGAGTGGTAGCCCGCAGTCGGGGCAGATGATCGCAAAGATCCCTGACATCTGACCCTCGTACGTTCAGCGGTCACGCGACCTTCGGCGCGACCTGGACAACGATTCCTACCCCCATGGCCCACCCGTCAACCGTCCGAGAGCCCGGTTGTCGCACTGCCCGAGAGGCGGGTTCTCACACGGCTCGGGTTGGGTGGTTCGGCCCGGTTTGCGGGGCCGCGAGACGGGGTACACGAGGCACTCGAATGACGGGGCACCTTCGTGATCACCCATCTCACACACCTTGTTTCGCGACCCATCTCATCTACCAGCAAAGGACTCACGCATGAAGCAGCAACAGCTCCACGAATTGCTGTACCAGGCTCTCGAGACAGAGCAGGGCGGCATCGCCATATACGGCGCGGCCCTGCGCTGCGCGCTCAACGACGATCTCAAGAAGGAATGGCAGGAGTACCTCGACCAGACCACTACCCACGAGGCGATCGTGCGCACATTGCTCGAGCAGCTCGGGCTCGATCCCGCGACGGAAACGCCCGGACGCCTGGTCGTGCGCCACATCGGGGAGTCGCTCGTCACGGCGATGGAGATGGCGCTCGCCTCCGGACCGCCCGAGGCGGCTCAGATCGTGGCCGGCGAGTGCGTCGTGCTCGCCGAGACGAAGGACCACCTCAACTGGGACCTCATCGGTACCGCGGCCGAGACGGCGACGGGCGCCGAGGCCAGAGCACTGGATGAGGCCTACTCGCAGGTCGAAGACGAAGAGGACGAGCACCTGTACCACAGCACGGGATGGACCCGGGAGCTGTGGATCGAGTCGCTCGGACTGCCCGCCGTGCTACCGCCGCCCGAGGAGCAAAAGCACGTCAAGACGGCCATCGGTGCGGCGCGGGCCAAGCAGGCCCGCGACGAGATGACCTGACCGGTCGCCAGCCGGCCGCCGACCGGCGGCCGGCCGATCACGAGGCGTTGGGCGGGTGGGGCCAAATTTGCGCGCGGACGATGTTTAGACCCCCACCGGGTGGGGCATTATCCGTCGTCGTCCGATTCTTGACCCCGCCTGAAGATCCCAGCCCCCAGGGACTCGGTCTGCGGGCCACCGGGATCGGGCCAGGGAGCTGACACCCCGGCCTGGTCCCGGATCGGGCGACATTTCAGCCGGTTCCCGCGGCGCCCGAGACCGATGACCCCGAGACCGATGACTCGACGTCGATCGCCGTTCGACCGGTACCGA
>DASUEW010000631.1:0-5554 GCA_036274875.1 Ilumatobacteraceae bacterium | reverse complement strand
CGCTGGAGTCCTCGTTCTCGCGCTCGTGTATGGCGAGCCGTGGGGGGCGGTGCTCGCCGGCGGTATCGGCCTGATGGCGATCGTGCGCCTGCCGTCGTTCCCGGCGGTCGATCGCAACGACGTGGTCGGCGCCATGTGGTGGGAGGCGACCGGCACCTGGGGGATCGCGCTGATCGTCGTCACGTTGATCCCCGCCGCCTTGCCGATGATGGTGCTCAACCTGATCGGTCCGCTCGTCAGCGGTGCGCTGTTCCTGAATGCCCGACAGTTGCGTCGCTTCGTGTCGGCCGGTGTGGTGGTGGCGGTGGTGCTCGGTACGCTCGGCTTCCGATCCGACGGCACGGGCGTCGGGCACGCGGTTCCCGAGTGGCTGTTCCAGGTCATCCTGATCGTCTACCTCGCCTTGCACGTCGTCGTGATGAGTGCCTTGGTCGGCGTTGCCAACCGCGTGCGGCTCGCGACCCTCGACGCGGCCGTCGACGCCAACGAGGCGCTGATGCGCGCCGACGCCGACCTGCGTGAATCCCGACGACGCGTGATCTCCGCGGGCGATCAAGAACGCGTTCGGCTCGAGCGCAACATCCACGACGGTGCACAACAGCGCCTCGTCGCCCTCGCCGTACAGCTCCAACTGACGTCGCAGTTGGCCCGCAGTGGGACACCGGTCAAGCCCGAGCAACTCGATGCGATGCACTCGGAGAGCCGTGAGGCGATCGACGACCTCCGAGAGCTGGCGAGGGGGATCTATCCGTCGGTGCTCACCGAACGCGGACTCGAAGACGCGCTGCGCAGCGTCGCCCGGCGCTCGCCGAACCCGGTCGAGATCGCCTATGACCGTGCCGTCGAGACCTGTCCGGAGGAGGCGGCTGCCATCTACTTCATCTGCCTCGAAGCGCTGCAGAACGTCGCCAAGCACGCCGGCCCGGACGCAACCGCCCAGGTGACGCTGTGTGTCCGCGACCGCGACCTGGTGGTGTCGATCGTCGATGACGGGGTCGGGTGCGACCCGACAGCGATCGGTCGATCGCGGGGCGTGCTCAACATGATCGATCGCGCGAGCGCGCTGGGTGGGGAACTGACCGTCGACTCGGCGCCCGACTGCGGTACCCGCATCTCGATGGTGCTGCCCGACCGATCGACTGCCAACGTGGACGCATGACCATCCGGGTCATCGTCGCCGAGGACAACATGCTGATGCGCCGAGGCGTGACCGCTGCGGTCACGGCACTGGGTGACACCGAGGTGGTGGCCGAGTGTGAATCCAAGGACGAGTTACTCGCTGCCGTGGCCGAGCTCGCACCGGATGTCGTGATCACCGACATCCGGATGCCGCCGACCAACACGAACGAGGGCATCGAGGCAGCTCGGACCATCCGTTCGAACCACCACAATGTTGCGGTCATCGTGCTCAGCCATCACGTCGAGCCCAGCTACGTCGCGACGCTGTTCGATGACGGCTCCGACCGACTCGGGTATCTCCTCAAGGAGAACGTCGGCGACCTGGACAAGCTGCGACGATCGATCTCCACGGTATGTGCGGGCGGATCGTCGATAGATCCCGAGGTCGTCGACGCGATGGTGGGCCGGAACGGATCGAGTGCGATCGGCGCCCTCACCGATCGCGAGCGCGAGGTACTCGCCCTGATCGCCACTGGGCTCAACAACGCGGCCATCGGCGACCAGCTCGTGATCGCAGAGAAGTCGGTGCAGAAGCACATCAACACCATCTTCGCCAAGCTGCACCTCACCGAGGAGACCGACACCCACCGGCGCGTCCGGGCTGTGCTCCTGTGGCTCGCCGCCCAGCCCTAGTCGCAAACCCGATGTGTCGACCGTACCCAGGATGTCCCATCCTCGACTCACGGGTGCGACTGATCGGCGCGCGGAAACTATCGAGGCGTTGACGCACCACCGCCAGCGGACATTGGGCTCGGGGCGAGTGTGATCGCCTCTGCCTGCGGTTCAGGCGGTTGGCGTTGCGATCAAGCGATCGAGGCGTCGGAGTGTCGTCTAAGGGGCTCCGACCGACGGAGACTTGCTTGAGGCGGCAGAGCTGCCGCGCCGTTGATGAATGCGCCCCCCACGTCGCCGACGTATCCGATATTCGCGCCCGGCAATCGCGAGCGGAAGGTGAGGTAGGCCGCTGGCTCGGCGGTTCGTTGCTGCGGTTGAGGTCCCGACCGGGCCGTGGTGGTGGCGTGTTGCAGCGCACCGGCCCGGGACTAGTTCCCTCAGCCCCGTAGCACGGGGTTGAGGGAACCGACGATGTCGCCCAGGTCGGCGCTGGCGTAACGCCGGTCGGTCCGTTGACGGACCTTGGCCCTAATCGAGGCCATGGCCCGAGCGGACGGCCGCTTGTTGAGGAAGTAGCGATCCCGCCGCTTCCATGACTCCACCATCCGGTGGTGGAAGCCCAAGAAGTCGAAGCCCTCCCGGCCTTGAGTGAGCGAGACGATCCTGGTCTTGTCGGGGTGCAGGTGCAGCCCGAGCAGTGCCAGGATCGCCGCCACCCGCTCCCGGGCCTGTTCGGCCCGCTGCCGGGTGTGGCACAACACGACGAGATCATCGGCGTAACGAACCAGCGTCCCCAGATGGCGCCTACTTGAGACTGGTGGGTGACGCGAGGCTGTGTGTCTAGCGTCGGTGAGGTCCCGGTTCGGGTTGCTCGAGATGCGCCTGCCGGCCTGCGTTCGCGGGTCTGGCTTGAGAACGAAGAGCATCCGATCGGGGCCTCGCCGTGGTGTGGCTCGAGAGAGGTGATCCAGCGCGAACACGATCCAAAGTAGGAGTGCCCACCACGGTCCCATCCAACAGAGACCATGGAGGAACTGATGCAAGTGATCATCGGGATCGACCCGCATAAGGCGTCCCACACCGCGGTTGCTGTCAGCGGCGACGAGGACGAACTGGCGCGGCTGAAGGTCCGCGCGAGCCGTGGGCAGGTCGACCAGTTGTTGTCCTGGGCGGCGCCGTTCCCGTCGCGGACGTGGGCGATCGAGGGCGCCGAAGGGCTCGGGTTCCTCCTCGCGCAACAGCTCGTCACCGCCGGCGAGACGGTCGTCGATGTGCCCGCGACGTTGGCAGCGCGCACGCGTGTGCTCGGCACTGGCAGATCAAACAAGAACGACCCCAACGACGCGATGTCCGTCGCAGTGACCGCACTGCGGACACGCGATCTGCGACGGGTGCGCTCGGTCGGCAATAGCGAAGTGTTGCGGTTGTTGTCGAAACGGAACCTCGACATCGGCCGTCAACGATCACGCACCGTGTCCCGGTTGCACGCGTTGCTGGTCGAGCTCACGCCCGGCGGGATCGCCCGTGAGATCAACGTTTCCAACGCATCCGCGTTCCTCGCCGACATCACACCGTCGACTGCTGTCGAGCAGATCCGCTACGACCTGGCCAACGATCTCGTCGGCGACATCGGTCGGCTCGACACCCAGTTGAACGCATCACACAAGCGGATCTCGACGGCTGTGGCCGCGTCGTCGACGACAGTCACTGAGTTGTTCGGTGTCGGGCCGATGACGGCGGCGATCTTGATCGGCAACACCGGTGACATTCGTCGGTTCCGCAACCGCGATCACTTCGCCGCGTACACCGGCACAGCACCTGTCGAGTTCTCCTCCGGCGGCCGGACCGCACATCGTCTGTCACGGAGAGGGAACCGCACCTTGAACGCGGCGATCCACATGGCAGCGGTGACGCAGCTCCGCCACACCCACAGCGATGGCCGCGCCTACTTCGAACGCAAGGTCGCCGAGGGCAAGACCAAACGCGAGGCGCTGCGGTCGTTGAAGCGACACGTCAGCAACGCCGTCTACCGCCAACTCCTCGCCGACGCGAACCGTCTCGCCCGCTGATCACCGAAGGCCCGGGAGGGCAACAAGGAACGACTCCAAGCCAGCGTGACCGGTCTCGCATCCTGACAACCGGTTCTTCGGCGAAGCCACTCCCGGACCCGCCACCAACGCTACGACAACCGGCACCACCGGTCGAACAGACGCGCCCACGAACAAGCTGGAAAGACACTCTTGACACAGAGAGGATTCGATCTGGGCGTGTCTCAGCAGCGCGCGCGATGTCGATCTGCGTGCTTGGTTTGCGTGTCTCCGATCAGGGTCCGGTTGATTTCTGTCAACCCGGGGCCGAGCTTGTCGACACCTGGGCGTGTTCAGAGTGCCGGTCCGGCACGGGCGAGAGAGCGACCACCAGATCGGGTGAGTCCTTGGCCTCTGGCGCCGCCTTCCACGTGCGAAGATGATCGGGGCGTGAGCTTCGCCAACTCTGCGGTCGTTGTGTTACTCCGCTCGCCGTTGCACCGCGTCATGTCGGGATCCACGGATCTGATTCGCTATACGGGGACGCGTTCCGGGCGCATCTTTGTCACACCCACTCAATACGTTGTCGACGGCGACGACCTGATCATCATGGCCGGTCGACCCGAGACGAAGTCGTGGTGGAGGAACTTCGTGACGCTTCGCGATGTAGACGTCCTGCTCCGTGGTAAATGGGTTGCGATGATCGGCGAGGCAGTCCTGGGCGTTGATCAGCCCGAATACGCTGCACGACTCCTGGACACATACTTGGCGCGGTACCCGCGGGCGGCGCGAAGCCTCGGTGGCGACGCTCGTGCCGAGCAGGCACGGCGAGCCGTGTTCGTGGTCTGCCGTCCTCGGAGCTCGACGTGAAGCAGGGTGTTGCAGACCTTCGTCTGCGAGCCTTCGTGATCGGTCAGTTCGTTGGCTTCGTCGCACCGGCCGTCGTCGGCGCCACTCTCGGCGCCACGGGCGACTCGTGACCAGGTCATGGTCCCGGCGCTCACCCTCGCCGGCATGATCGAAGATGTTCGGGGACAGTTCGTCGTCGTGGCGCATGTTGCGCCGTGCACCGATGCCTCAAGATGGTGCCCAGCGTCGGCGCAGACGTGGTCGCTTCTACTCTCGCGTCACCGGGACGATGGCATCGGCTATGAGCTGCACAAAGTTAGATGTTGCATCGAAGGGGGCCGCGTGGCCGGCACCTTCGATTTGTCGAGTTGTGGCTGTTGGGATGGCGGTGGCGAGCGATCGGACCAAACGGGCCATGGTGTTCGGGCTGCGCGCGCCGTAGGTGCACATGACGGGGACCTTGATGGTGGCGAGCTCTGCGCGCGTCGGGTAGGTGCCAATGGAGTTTCGGAAGTCCGCCAACGCTGCCTTGGCATTTTGCCTCGCGATCCACCGCCACGCCTCGGGAAAGTCGTCCCATGCGGTTGCGCCGTCACGGTAGGTGTAGGCGGCGCGCAGCAATGCCTCGGCGGCGTCGCCGTGTCGGCGGCGTAGAACGAGCGACCCGATCGTGGCCAGCGCCGCAACCTGCGAAACGGTAGGAAGGTGACGAGTAAATCGCCATGGGAACTCGTGGGCGAGGACCGCCTGCAGCAGGTCCGGACGACGTACCGCGAGATCCACGGCGATCGCTGCCCCGGCGCTTGTTCCGACCACGATGGCGGGCGGCGTCCGCAGATGCTCCAGTATCGCTGCAGCGTCGGCGGTATGGGTGGCGATCTGGC
>DASUEW010000630.1:0-2233 GCA_036274875.1 Ilumatobacteraceae bacterium | reverse complement strand
CAGCAGGGACTCCAGTTCTTTCCAGACCCTGTCGCGGCGATGTGCGAAACGGTCCGTGTGCTCCAACCCGGCGGTGTGCTGATCGCAACGGTGTGGGCAACACCCGGCCAGAACCCCTACATCGAGAACCAACTCGATCTGCTCGCCGAGCTCGATCCGTCGCTCGCGACATCGGTGCAACGAGCGACACCGGCGAACGCCGACGACTTCCTCCGTTCCACCGCCCGGACGGCCGGATTCCACGACATCGAGGTCACGCTGCTCGAACACTATGTCGACATCGCCGACTTCGAACCCTGGTTCCTCGCCCAAACCGGCGGGACTCCATGGGGTCCGACACTTGCCGCAATGACCGATGCCGGACGACAAGAGCTGGCGTCAGCAATGACCGTCAGGGTCGAGCCCTACGCGAGATCCGACAGTGGCCACCGCATCCCGTTCCGATCGCACCGACTCCAAGCGCGCGTTCCGGGTTAGCGCGGATGCTCCGCTGCAAGGATTACGCCGAAACGTGCTTGTTCGGTTGGCCCAAGGAAACACCCGCACACTTCAGAGAGCTCACGCAACAGACTCGGCGCAGAAGAACCGGCGCGGTAGCGGATGGTCGGAGTCGCGTTATCCGGACGCGATTCTCGGACGCGCCGGCTGGTGTCTTCGATGGTCGAGAGCCGCGAGAATCGCTGGGTGAGCGAGGGAGCCGATCGGGTGAGTTCGGAGGCGAAAGCCGACCTGGTGGTTGAGCGTCTGCTTTGCTGATGACACCTTGCGTACCGACCACCTGGCCCGCGTTCCGATAGCGGACGTGAGTCAGGACCGAAGGCCAGGCGGCGGGTCCCGGCCCATACCGATCGGGTGCCCCCGATCGTCGTCGTCGACCGGGCGACGAGCTCGAGAACCGGTCGTTGCGCGTCGAGGAACCGCGCGACGTCCCTGGCGAACGCCTCCGTCCCATCGCCCTCAAACCTCGCCACCGAGTTCTCTCAGCGCTACTCGCCGTACAGGTTGTCGCAAAGATGGTTCTCGAAAGTAGGCGTCGCCCAGTTGTCGTCTGCTGGACGACGGGCGACGTCGACAGTTGCCGGCTGATCGGGTTGGTCGAGGAGGTGCCGGAAAGCGATCATGGGCGTGCTGGAGATGTGTGGAACAGTCGGTGCGGCCGCGCACGCTCGGGGCGCGCTCGCAGGTAACCCGGAGCTATGGAGTTGTCCCGACCTGTCACCCGCGACCGGCCGTACTTCGTCTGTGATGGCGTGGCGACAAACGGCATCAAGACTCTGGATTGGGACGAGCGCTTCAAGCGGGTACCTCGCGAGTGGTGGCCCGTGCCGGTCTTCCTGGGCGGCGCATTGCTGGCACAACAGGTGCTGCTGAGTTCGCGCTACGACGTCGGCGGACACGCGGCCGAGCACCTCGCCAGCGCGTCCGCACCATTCATGGCGGCAGCCGTGGTCGCCATTCTCTTGTGGGCGACGCCCCGAGCCCGCCGCCAGATCGACGTGCTCGCCGCCGCCGCTGCGTGGTTCGGCACGACCGTCTTGGTGATGGTCGGCAACCTTCGGGTGATCGACGACCTCGTCGCCGCGGGCTACTCGCATACGCCGACGGACTCTGTCCCTGACGTGGCCGACCACGCGCTGGCCAACTCGTCGATCTGGTATGCAGTGGTCGCCGCGCTCGTGCTCGTCGCCTCGTTCCGTTGGCGCCGACAGATCGGCAACCGCGCGGCAATCAGCGCAGCGATCGTCACGGTTCTCTTTCCGCCTTGGATCATCCCCGGCGCCGGGGTGATCGTGCTGACGATCGTTCGCTGCGTGGCACGCAGATCAGAGCGCACACTCTCTGGTGTCGCTTCACACTCCGAGAACCGATCGACCCACGCGTTGCGACAGTAGGTAGTGAACGCCGACGGAAGGGACCTGCGTGTCGCGAGTGCGACAACGGCGGTTCACGTCGGTGGCTCCTGCCGCCGCGAGCGTTCCTCTGGCGTGTGGAACCGTCATCGTTCAGACTCGTGTACGGGGAACCCATGCGATGAAGCATTCCTACGTGGACGCGCAGCCCAGTCACACGCCGCGCGTGGATCGTGCGCTGAGGCTTGCGAACGGACGACGCCTGCAGGTGGCTGAGTGGGGACCATCGGATGGCGCGCCCGTCGTGTTGTTCCATGGCCGCCCGGGCACTCGCCTGTTGTGTCCAGATGTCGCGGCGACGGAACGGGCAAACGGGCAGGCGT
>DASUEW010000629.1:0-2001 GCA_036274875.1 Ilumatobacteraceae bacterium | reverse complement strand
AGTGCATGAGCACGGACTCGACCACGACCCCGTCGCCCAGGCGATGGAGGGCCTTCTCGGTCGTGCCGCCGTCCGAGAGCCGCAGCTCGGAGTCCGCGACCGTGTCCCAGCGAAAGGCGGTACCGAGCGCCTCGCGGAGCGGAGCCGGCAGCGTCGTGATCTCACTGGGCCCGGCGGCTCCCGTCCGCCAGGCAGCGTCCAGCACCTGGCGAGCCCGGAACGACGGCTCGCCCCGCTCGCCGAACCAGGCCGCCAGCGATGCCGGAGTCTCACCCGAGATGCCGGGTGGCAGGGCGAGGATGGCGGCCAGCGACGGCTGGATGATCGTCGGAACAACGGTCGGCATCGGCGAGGCATTGTCGCATGAGCCCTCCGACACGGACTCGACGGGGCGTGCTCCCCTGCTGCGCTTGAGCCGTTGCGGGCCCCACGCGACCATCCGGGCCCCGACCAGGCGCTCGTGGCCCGCCGCTTCGGTCCGTTTGGCAGTCGCGATGAAGGCCGGCGTCGACCTAGGGTGGGCCCGTCCTGCGAGTCCCCAGGTGCGGTCCGAGGAGGCAGCGGACCGCCGGCGCCTCCCTGCTTGTGCCCAACTGTCACGGAGGTGCCCGAGATGAGACGGAGTCCGTCTCTCGTGTTCGCTTGCCTGGCCGCGCTCATCGTCACGATGATCGCCGCTCCCGTCCCTCGTGCCGCGGCCGTCGCGCCCCCCGTGCCCGTCTCGTTCTCGATCCTGCACACCAACGACTTCCACGGAAACCTGCAGCTGTCGGGGAGCAACCCAGGCGCCGCCCGGGTCGCCCAGAAGGTCGCCGACGTGCGCACGGCCATCGGCGCCGAGAACGTCCTGCTGCTCGACGGCGGCGACATGATGCAGGGCAGCCTGCTCTCGAACCTGCAGAAGGGGCTGCCGACGATCGACTACTACCGAACCCTCGGCTACGACGCCGCGACGTTCGGGAATCACGAGTTCGACTGGGGCCAGACCGTCCTCGGCGACCGGATCCTCCAGGCAGAGGCGCCGGCTGCCGGCGACGAGACGCCGGTCCAGATGATCGCGGCGAACATCACGAAGAAGGACGCCGGCGGGGCCTGCACGTGGGAGCCCTTCAACGCGAGCGTGACCCCGTACGAGGTCTTCACCGTCGGGACGGCGCCCAACACGGTCAGCGTGGGCGTCATCGGCGTCGGCTCCGTCGAGACGCCGTACATCACGATCGCCGAGGCGACCGCGGGGCTCTGCTTCCGCGACCCGGCCGAGTCGATCCTCCGCTACTACGACGCCATGAAGGCGGCTTCCGACGTCATCGTCGTCCTCAGCCACAACGGCTTCACCGACGGCGGCTACGGCTACGGCTTCACCGTCTACGGTGACCAGACGCTGGCCCAGAAGCTGAACGACGCCGGCAAGCCGGCGAACCTCATTGTCGGCGGCCACTCCCACACGAACATCGCCGCTCCCGCCGTCGTCGGCAACACGACCGTCGTCCAGGCCTACTACGCCGGCCGCCAGGTCGGTCGTGCCGACGTCACGGTCTCGACGACCGGGGCCGTCTCGATCGCCTGGAGCAAGATCGTCGTCGGGACCAGCGACCCGGAGTACCCGCCGGTCAAGGCCGTCGTCGAGTCCTACGCCACCGAGCCCGCGTACCTGGCCCTGATCAACCAGCCGGTCGGCTACGCCCAGGTGGACCTGGGGCGGAACTACAACGGCGACGGGATGATGGGTGCGTTCGTCAACGATGCCGTCTACGGCGCCCTCAACAGCGACGCCGTCGCCACCAACGACGTCGACATGGTCCTCAACAACGCGGGCGGCATCAGGACCGACTGGTGCG
Source organism: Ilumatobacteraceae bacterium (assembly GCA_036274875.1). GTDB lineage: Bacteria > Actinomycetota > Acidimicrobiia > Acidimicrobiales > Ilumatobacteraceae > JALOLG01. The sequence goes on along the minus strand of DASUEW010000629.1, from coordinate 163 downwards.
ACAAGCCCGATCCCGGCAACCCCGGCTCCTACCTCTGGAGCAGCGACGCCGTCGATTGCGCGACGGAGGGCCCCTGGGCGCACGACCCGATGCTCCTGACGTACGGCCACATGTTCCAGATCCTGCCGTTCGGCAATGCGACGGCCGTCGGGACGATGACCGG
>DASUEW010000628.1:0-10344 GCA_036274875.1 Ilumatobacteraceae bacterium | reverse complement strand
TCGCCGCCGACCTTGCGGCGACGCGCCTCGCGGTCGGTCATCAACCCGTGACTGGTGGACAGGACAGCGACGCCGAGTCCGCCGAGGACGCGCGGCACCGAGTCGGCCTTGCGGTACACGCGTAGCCCGGGCGTCGAGATGCGGCGCAGGCCGGAGATCGTGCGGGCCCGCTCGGGCGAGTACTTCATCCGGATCGTGAGCACGTCGCCGGGGCCCTGCGTGGCCGGGGCGACCTCGAACCCACCGATGTAACCCTCCTGCTCGAGGATCTTGGCGAGGGCGATCTTCTGCTTCGACGAGGGCATCCGCACCTCGTCGTGCATCGCGGTGTTGGCGTTGCGGACGCGGGTGAGCATGTCGGCGATGGGGTCGGTCAGCATGTTTCCTCCCTCACCAGCTCGACTTCGTCAGTCCGGGGATCTCGCCGGCGTGGGCGAGCTCGCGCAGGCAGACGCGGCAGAGACCGAACTTGCGGAACACGGCGCGCGGGCGGCCGCACCGACGGCACCGGGTGTAGCCCCGTACCTTGAACTTCGGCTTCTTGTTGGCTTTGTTGATCAGTGCTTTCTTGGCCATTTCGATGGTGCCTACTCGATCACTTCTTCTTGGCGGAACGGCCGCGACGGACTGGACCACGCGATTTGCGCTTGATGGGCGCCAATCCGGAGTCGTCGACGGCGCCCTTCTGGAACGGGAACCCGAACGCGTCGAGCAAGGCGATGCCCGCCTCGTCGGTGGTTGCGGTGGTGACGATGGTGATGTCCATGCCACGTTGCACGTCGATCTTGTCGTACTCGATCTCGGTGAAGACGGTCTGGTCATTGAGGCCGAACGTGTAGTTGCCATGGCCGTCCCACGATCTCGCCGGCAACCCACGGAAGTCGCGAATGCGGGGGATGGCCACGGCGATCAGCCGGTCCAGGAACTCCCACATGCGGTCACCGCGCAGCGTGACCTTGGTGCCGATGGCTTGCCCCTCGCGGAGCTTGAACCCGGCGATCGAGTGCTTGGCCTTGGTGACGATCGGCTTCTGGCCGGTGATCGCCGTGAGGTCGGCGACCGCCGTCTCGAGCAGCGACGGCTGCTGGGTCGCCCGTCCGACGCCCATGTTGACGACGATCTTGACGAGCGCCGGCACCTGCATCACGTTGGCGATGCCGAGGTCGGTCTTCAACTGACCCTTGATCTCCTCGTGGTACTTGACCTTGAGGCGAGGAATCGTCGTCGCGGTGGTCGCGGTGTCGGTCACGCTCATGAGATGACGTCTCCACTGGGTCGTGCGACACGGATCTTCTTGCCGCTCTTGTCGACGCTGTAGCCGACTCGGACCGTCTTGCCCTTGTGGACGAGCATCACGTTGCTGGCGTGGATCGGCATGTCGCGATCGATGATCCCGGCCTTGTCGTTGGCGCGGCGCGCTTTGGCGTGCTTCGACGCGGTGTTGACCCCGTTGACGATGACCTTGTCATCGCTCGGGAACACCCGCTCGACGATGCCCTCGCGTCCTTTGTCCTTGCCGGTGATCACGCGCACGGTGTCACCCTTTCGCAACTTCATCTCAGATCACCTCCGGGGCCAGCGAGACGATTCGCATGAACCGGCGGTCACGGAGCTCGCGTCCGACCGGTCCGAAGATGCGGGTGCCGCGGGGCGTGAGATCGTCCTTGATCAGCACGGCCGCGTTCTCGTCGAAGCGGATGTAGCTGCCATCGGCCCGCCGCTTCTCCTTCTTGGTACGGACGACGACGCACTTGACGACGTCGCCCTTCTTCACCGCCGCGCCGGGGATGGCGTCTTTGACGGTGGCGATGAAGATGTCGCCGATCGAGGCGTACCGGCGGCGCGTGCCACCGAGCACCTTGATGACGAGCACCTCCTTGGCGCCCGAGTTGTCGGCCACCCGAAGACGGGATTCCTGTTGAATCACTTTGCCCGCTCCAGTACTTCGGTGATCCGCCAGCGCTTGGTCTTGCTCAGCGGGCGGGTCTCCATCACGCGGACGCGGTCGCCGGCGTTGGCGTCGTTCGTCTCGTCGTGGACGTAGAGCTTCTTCGTGCGGTTGACGAACTTGTTGTACCGGGGGTGGCGAACGCGCTCGATCACGGCCACGACCACGGTCTTGTCCATCCCGCTCGACACGACGACACCCTCACGCACCTTGCGGGGCGCACGCGCAGTCGTCTCGGTCGTCTCGGACGTGGCGGTCGACTTGGTCGCCGCAGACGGTTTGGTGGTCGCAGTCGGCTCGGTCGCTTCAGCGGCTTCGGTTGCTTCGGTCATGTCGTTCATCGATTCAGTTCGCAGCCTCGGCGGCGGCGATCTCTCGCTGGCGGATGAGGGTGTTGATACGGGCGATCTGGCGGCGGGACTTGGTGATCTCGGCGGTGTTGTCGAGCTGGCCGGTCGCGTTGCGGAACCGCAGGTTCAGCGCTTCCTGCTTGGTCGCCCGCAACTCGTCGATCAGCTCGCCGAGATCCATGTCGGTGAGGTCGGTCTTGCTCCTGGCCATGTCGGGCGCCCTCCTCAGATGCTCTCGTCGCGGGTGATGATCCGCGCCTTGATCGGGAGCTTCTGAATCGCCTTCTCCAGCGCCACGCGGGCCTGCTCCTCGTTCGGGAACGACAGCTCGAACAGCACCCGGCCGGGACGCACGACGGCAACCCAGAACTCGGGGTTGCCCTTGCCGGAACCCATCCGTGTCTCGGCGGGCTTCTTGGTGACGGGCTTGTCGGGGAAGACGTTGATCCACACCTTGCCGCCGCGCTTGATGGCGCGGGTCATGGCGATACGAGCGGCTTCGATCTGGCGGGCGGAGATCCAGCCCGGCTCGAGCGCCTGGATCCCGTACTCGCCGAACGACAGGCTCGCACCACCCTTGGTCAGACCCTTGGTCCGGCCGCGGTGGTGCTTGCGGTAGGCGACCTTGCGGGGCATCAGCATGATGATCTCCTCAGTCGTCGCCGCGGAAGTGCGGTGTCTCGTGACCCTGGTGGGTCCGGCGGGCGATGTCTTCTTCCTCGTCGAGCAGCTTCTCGAGCTCGGGATCGGCTTCCTTCAGCAACGGCTGGTTCTCCGGCTCCGGGGTCGCGTCCTTGCGGCGGGCGGTCGAGGACACGACCCGGCGCGGCTCGGACGGGCCCGACGTCTCGCCGACGGCCATCGCCGCCTCGCGGGCGATCTTGTCCTCGTTGGCCGACTTGTAGGGCAGGATGTCGCCCCGGTACAGCCAGACCTTGACGCCGACGCGACCGCTCGTGGTGCGGGCCTCGCGGAAGCCGTAGTCGATGTCGGCGCGCAGCGTGTGCAGTGGCACGCGCCCCTCGCGATACCACTCGGTGCGGCTCATCTCGGCGCCGCCGAGGCGGCCCGAGCACTGCACGCGAATCCCGAGCGCGCCCGCCCGCTGGGCGTTCTGTACGGCGCGCTTCATCGCGCGCCGGAACGCGATGCGGTTGGCGAGCTGGTCAGCGACACCCTGGGCGACGAGCGCGGCGTCGAGCTCGGGTGTCTTGATCTCGACGATGTTGAGCTGCACCTTGGGGTTCCCGGTGATCTTGGTGATCAGCGTGCGCAGCTCGTCGGCCTGGGCGCCGCGCCGTCCGATGACGATGCCGGGGCGCGCAGTGTGCACGTCGACACGCACCTTGTCGCGCGTCCGCTCGATCTCGATGCGGCTGATCGCCGCCGACTCGAGCCGGCCCATGATCGCGTCGCGGATCTTCCAGTCCTCGGTGAGGTAGGTCTTGTACTCGCGCTCGCTGAACCAGCGGCTCTTCCAGTCGGTGGTGACGCCGAGCCGGAACCCGTACGGGTTGATCTTCTGGCCCATGTCAGTCGTCCTTCTCATCGGTGTCGGTCTCGGTGCTGGCGCCGGGGGCGCTGAAGCCGGCGGCTTCTGCACTCTCGACGGTGTCGAAGTACACCTCGGCCTTGGTGGCCTTGTAGTAGCGGCTGTCGGGGGTGTGGTAGAGCCGCGACTGGGCGTTGCCCTTGATCTCGAACCCTTCCGGCGGGTTGCCGTCGTCGTCGGGCAGCGCCGAGCCCGGGTACTCGCCGGCCTGGAACCCAGCGGGCGCCGCCGCCTCGTCGGTCGCGACCTCGTCGGCAACGGCCGCATCGTCGGCAACGGCTTCGATCTCGGCGTCGGCAACGGCCTCGGCGTCCGCAACGGCTTCGATCTCGGCGTCGGCAACGGCCTCCTCGTCGGCAGCGTCATCCATCGGGGTCTCGTCCGCCGCGGTGTCCGTCCCACCTCTCGCCGCGGCGGCCGCCCGCTGGCGGCTGCGCTCGACGCGGGCACGGCGGCTGGCGGCCGACGACGTCGGGCGCCCGCCACGACCGACGGACGCCTCACGGGCCTGGACGACCTCGAGCCGCGCGTCGCTCATGCGGGCGACGATCACGGTGATGTGGCAGGTGCGCTTGCGGATCCGAGTCGCCCGACCACGGGCGCGGGGCCGGAACCGCCGCAACGTCGGACCCTCGTCGGCGTAGCAGGCGAGGACGAAGAGCTCGTCGGGGTCCTGCTCATCGTTGTGCACGGCGTTGGCGACGGCGCTGGCGAGCACCTTGCGCACATCTGTCGCAACACCACGTTCCGTGAACTGGAGCACCTGGTCGGCCCGACGGACGTCGAGGCCGCGGATCAGGTCGAGCACCTCGCGGGCCTTGCTGGCCGACGAGCGCAGGTACCGGGCCGAGGCCTTGGTGCCGGACCGCTCGCCGGCGACGGTGGCGCGGTCGTTGAGCTTGGGACCGGTCATCAGCGGCGACCCTTCGCGCCCCGCTCCTGTCCGGCGTGGAACCGGAACGTGCGGGTGGGGCTGAACTCACCGAGCTTGTGGCCGACCATCGACTCGGTGACGTAGACCGGTACGTGCTTGCGCCCGTCGTGGACGGCGATCGTGTGGCCGACCATGTCGGGGATGATCGTGGATCGGCGCGACCAGGTCTTGATGACCCGGCGCTCGCCGGCGGCGTTCTGCGTGTCGACCTTCTTGAGCAGGTGGTCGTCGACGAACGCACCTTTCTTGAGACTGCGAGACATGAATACTCCCTACCGCCGGCCCTTGCCGGTGCGACGACGACGAACGATGAGCTTGGACGACGGCTTGTTCTTGTCGCGGGTGCGACCTTCCGGCTTGCCCCACGGCGACACGGCCGGGCGACCGCCCGACGTGCGACCCTCGCCACCGCCGAGCGGGTGGTCGACGGGGTTCATGGCGACGCCACGGGTCTGGGGCTTGATGCCCTTCCAGCGGTTGCGGCCGGCCTTGCCGACCTTGATGAGCTCGTGCTCGCTGTTGCCGACCTCGCCGACCGTCGCCCGGCAGTCGATCTGCACGCGGCGCATCTCGGTCGACGGCATGCGCAGCGTGGCGAAGTCACCGTCCTTGGCGACGAGTTGCACCGCGATCCCGGCCGACCGGCCGATCTTGCCGCCCTGACCGGGCCGCAGCTCGACGTTGTGGACGACGGTGCCGACCGGGATGTAACGCAGCGGCATCGCGTTGCCCGGCTTGATGTCGGAACCACTGCCGCTCTGGACATGGTCGCCGACGTTGAGGCCTTTGGGCGCCAGGATGTACGCCTTCTCTCCGTCGACGTAGTGGAGCAGCGCGATCCGGCATGTGCGGTTCGGGTCGTACTCGATGGCGGCGACCTTGGCCGGCACACCGTCTTTGACCCGTTTGAAGTCGATCACGCGGTAGCGCTGCTTGTGTCCACCGCCGCGATGCCGGGACGTCATGTGCCCGGCGGCGTCGCGGCCACCCTTCTTCGGCTTGGGAGCCAACAGCGACTTCTCTGGGCGAGACTTGGTGATCTCGGAGAAGTCGGCCGCGGTCTGGAAGCGGCGGCCGGGGCTGGTCGGCTTGCGGGAACGGATGCCCATCACGTCCTCAGTTCTCGAACAGCGGGATTTCGCCCGCCGCCAATGTGACGATTGCCCGCTTGGTATCGGGCTTCTGGCCAACCCGGTTGGTGCCGCGGGTGCGGCGCTTCTTGCCGGAACGTTTGAGGGTGTTGACCTTGAGCACCTCGACGCCCCAGATCGCCTCGACCGCGTCGCGGATCTCGGGCTTGCTGGCGCTCGGGTGGACCTTGAACGTGTAGACGCCCGTCTCGATCAGGCCGTAGCTCTTCTCCGACACGACCGGAGCCAGGATGATGTCGCGTGGATCTTTCATGCCGGTTCCTCGACCTCTGCTTCGGCGGTTGCCGGTTCGTCTTCTGCAGCAGCGTCGGCATCCGACGCGGCCTCGACCGTGGGCGTCGGAGTCGATGACGGGAGCGTGTTCTCGGTGAAGACGATCCAGTCGTTGCACAAGACGTCGTAGGCGTTGAGCTCGCCGGGTGCGATCAACTGCACCTCGGGGATGTTGCGGAAGCTGAGCGCCGCCGGGGCGTCGTCGCGTCCGACGACCACGAGCACCCGGCCCTCCACGCCGAGGGCGTCGAGCGCCGCCACGGCGTCCTTGGTCCGCGGGGTGTCCCAACTCCAGGAGTCGACGACGAGCACCTTGCCCTCGCTGGCACGGTCGGACAGCGCCGAGCGCAACGCGAGCTTGATCATCTTCTTCGGGGTGCGCTGCACGTAGCTGCGCGGCTTGGGGCCCAACGCGACACCGCCACCCGAGTAGTGAGGCGCCCGGATCGAACCCTGACGAGCGTTGCCGGTGCCCTTCTGGCGGTATGGCTTGGCGCCGCCGCCGCGCACCTCGCTGCGCGTCTTCGTGCTCGCCGAGCCGGACCGGCGGGCGGCGAGCTGGGCGGTGACGACCTGGTGCATCACCGGGACGTTCGGCTGGATGCCGAACACCTCGTCGTCGAGCTCGACCGTGCCGGCGTCCTTGCCCGATGCGCTCTTGATCGTGATCTGTGCCATCGCGTCAGGCCCCCTTCACGGCGGCTTTGACCGCGTTGCGAACGACGACGACGCCGCCGTTGGGACCGGGCACCGAACCCTTCACGAGCAACATGTTGCGTTCGGCGTCGGCCTCGACGACCTGCAGGTTGAGCGTCGTGACCTGCTCGTTTCCCATGTGGCCGGACATCTTCATGCCCTTGAACACACGACCGGGGAACGCGCACGAACCGATCGCGCCCGGTGCCCGGTGGTGCTTGTGGTTGCCGTGGCTGGCGCCTTGCCCCTTGAAGTTGTGCCGCTTCATCGTCCCCGCGAAGCCCTTGCCGCGGCTGACGGCGGTCACGTCGACCAAGCTGCCGGCGGCCAGGATCTCGACCGTGAGCTCCTGGCCGACCTCGTACCCGTCGACCGAGTCGAGGCGCAGCTCGACGAGGCGCTTTCCGGGGGCGACGTTGGCCTTCGAGAAGTGGCCCGCTTCGGGCTTGTTCAGCTTCTTCGCGTCGCGATGTCCGTACGTGACCTGGAGGGCGGTGTAGCCGTCGCGCTCGGTGGTCTTGATCTGCACGACGCGCATCGGCTCGACACGGAGCACAGTCACGGGCACGACGCGGTCGTCGACCCACTTCTGCGTCATGCCCACCTTTTCGGCGACGATCGCTTGTTGTGCCATGGCGGCTGTCCTTGCATTGGTCAGTCGGGTAATCGGTCAGTCTGGATTCGGTCGGTCCGGGACCGAGCGGGGGGCTCTCCACGCAAACGCTCCGCTGCCGAGCAGGCGTGCGGAGCATCAGGTCAAGTTGTTGCCGTGCGGTCCCCGCCAGCCAGGCTGGTTCGGGCGCACACGGACGTCGATTGGCGAACGGCGAACGGACTCACGTGCCCGATCGGGTCCCGGACACGGCCTGGAAATGCTACCGGGACGGCCCGACCTGCGCCAACGTCCGGTCGTGATCAGGCACGTCGCGATCCGGACGCGGCCCTGATCCGACGAATAGATCGTCAGGGAAACCGCTTCGACAACCAGCCGGCGACCGTGGCGAGCGCCTCCCGGCGGTGACCTTCGAGGTAGTGCGGGGCGCCCTTCATCGCCACGTAGGTCACGTCGTCGGCACCGGCTTTGGCGACGATCTCTTCGGCCTGCCACATCCGGATCTCGGTATCGGCGGTCGGATGCACCAGCAAGGTCGGAACCGTCACCTTCGGCATCGTGTCGGCCAGCCGGGCGTGGCTCGACAAACCCGACCACGTCGACAGCCATCCACGAGCCGTCATCGTGCGCGCCAGCCCGCCCCGGCCGTAGTTCGCGTCGAGCGGATCGGGGAAGGCGAACAGGCTCCCCATCGGGCGATCGTCGGGATCGATCGACAGGTCGAGGTACGCCGGGTCGGCGAGCGTGCGGTAGATCGTCAGGTACTTCGTGAACACGGTGCGCCTGCGAAGGTCGGCCCACTGGGCCGGGTCGGCCGCTTTCGACGCGTCGTCGATCTGACGAAGACGTCCGGAGGCGTCGACGGCGTCGGCGAGGGACGCCTTGGCGATGGCGTCGAGGCGGGCGACGCGCTCACGCTGGGCGTCCCGATACCGCACCAACCAGTCGCGGTCGTACGCACACGGTTCCGGCCACGGTCGCCACCCGTTCTCGGGGTTGTACATGTCGAGCTCGGGCACCGTGGCAAACGGCTCGGCCTCGTCGGCAACGGACGGGTCGATGACCTGGAGCATGAACACACCCTCTCCGGGGTGGGCGGCCATGCCGACCCAGCCGTCACCGATCCCGAGCTCGGTGTTGGCGAGCGCCATCAACGAACCGCCGCCTGAGTTGCCGAGCAGCACGACGGCTTCCGCGCCGCGCCGCAGCATCTCGTCGTACGCGGTGTTGACGTCGATGATGCATTGCTCGTGGAGGCAATCGGTGTCGTTGTTCATGTATCGGGTGGCGAACCCCAACACTGCGTACCCGGCCGCGGCCAGCAGCGGGCACGCGTAGTGGACGCTGAAGTCGCCGCGCGGATGGCTGAGGATCACCGCCGTCTTCCACCGTCTGCCCGCGGGCGGGGTCCACAGCAACCCCCGCACGAGCGCTCCATCGGGGGAGACGAGCCGGATCGACTCCCGCCCGACGTCGACCCCCGGGTCGTCGTCGGGGAGCGGCCAGTATCCGAGGCCGAACGGACGGGAGCCGCCGAGATGGACGTCGAGCGCCTGCATCGCGGCGATCGTAGGGAACGGCGGTGCCGCGTCAGCTCTCGGGACGGGTGGTGAGCACGACCTCGAGCGTGTGGATGTCGCCGCCTCGCAGCACGACGAGCGCCACCGCATCACCCGGCTGGCGGTCGCGGATGGCAGAGATCAGACCGGCCGGGCCCTCCACGGCAGTGCCGTCGACCTCGATCACGATGTCGCCTGCCTCGACGCCGCCGTCGCCTGCCGGCGCTCCCGACTCGACGGTCGTCACGATCGCGCCGCGACCGCCGTCGACGCGGTCGCCGAGCCCGATGCCCATGTACCCTTCGATGCGCTGGCTGCCGGTGCTGTGCTGGCGCAGTGAGGCGATCACCTGGAGGGCTTCGGTGCTCGAGATCGCGAGGCTGATGTTGGTGGCCGCCGCCGCGCCGCCCGTCACCACCAACGTGTTGATGCCGACGACCTCGCCGGCACCGTTGACGAGCGGCCCACCGGAGTTGCCCGACGAGATCGCAGCATCCGTCTGGACGAGTCCGTTGAGCGCGCCGTTCGGAGTCACCACGGTTCGATCGAGTGCTGACACGATGCCCAGCGTGACCGACGGCTGACCGTCGAGGTCGAGCGCGAAGCCGATCGCCACCACCTCGTCGCCGATGCTGGTCGAGTCGGCAGTGGCGAAACGGGCTGCAGGGAACCCCGATCCGGCGATGCGCAGCAAGGCGAGGTCGTTGCCGGCGTCGATCGCCAGGAGCCTCGCCGCCCGGGGTTCCGTCTCCCCGAACAGCCGCACCCGGATCTCCGACGCATCCGCGACCACGTGGGCATTGGTGACGATCTCACCATCGGATGTCGTGATGATCCCGCTACCGATCGATTCGCCGGCGCCGTCGCCATCGCCGACGTCGGCGCTGATCGTCACGACCGACGGTTCGACTGCCGCCGACACCGCGGCGACATCGATCCTCGGGAGATCGCCGCTGCGGGTCGACACGTCGAGCGCTTGGCGCGACGGGACCGCTGGCGGCGCAGGTGTGCGGTCGACGAGCTGCTTGCCGATCAGCACGCCGACCGCGCCCGCCGCGAACGCGACCATCGCGATCGCCGCGGCTGAGCCCGCCGCGAGCTGCCACCTGGTGGCTGGGCGACGCGGCGCTGGCCAGATTGGAGGCCCGATTGCCGGTGTTGTCGGGGATGGACGCGACGCCGCCCGAACTGGTTCGACCGACGGCCGGTCGACCATCGCGGCTTCGTTCGTCGCATTCCGGGCGGGACGGGGCGCTTCGAGCGACGGC
>DASUEW010000627.1:0-3620 GCA_036274875.1 Ilumatobacteraceae bacterium | reverse complement strand
GTCGCGATGAAGGTCATCGCACCCGACGTGCTGCACAAGAGCGACGTCGGCGGCGTGGCGCTCGGCCTCGCGACGACCGAAGCGGTGGTACACGCCTATGAGGAGATGTCGCGACGTGTGCCCGCGATGAGCGGCGCGGTGCTCCAGCCGATGGCCGAGCCCGGAGTCGAGACCATCGTGGGCATCGTGCGCGACGACTTGTTCGGTTCGGTCGTGATGTTCGGTCTGGGAGGAACTGCAGCCGAACTGTTCGCCGATCGCGCGTTCCAGATCGTCCCGATGACCGATGTCGACGCGGCCGAGCTCGTCCGCGCGCCGAAGAGCGCGCCGTTGCTCACCGGGTACCGGGGTAGCCTGCCGGTCGACATCGCCGCCCTCGAGGATCTGCTGTTGCGGGTCGGGACGCTCGCCACCACGGTGCCCGAGCTCGCCGAGCTCGACCTCAACCCGGTGATCGCGACGCCGGGGGGGATCGCCCTGGTCGATGGGCGATGCCGCATCGAAGCCGTGTCGTCGCCTTCGGTGTTGCCGATGCGTCGGATGCGTTCGAGCGAACGCGCCTGATCGACGCCGGAATCACGAAATCACGAACAGGGAATCACGAACCGGGAGACGGGATGATCGCGACCGGGAACGTGGCGTGGCGGGCCAGCTCGGCGCTCGTGCTCCCGATCGCCGCGGCGTTGCCCAGGCCGCGCCGTCCGACGACGATCAGGCCGGCGGCGTACTCCTCGGCGGCTCGGAGCATGACGTCGACCGGGTGGCCGTCGAGCACGGCGTGGCGCCAGGCCACGCCACTCTCGGCGAGACGGGCACACCACACGGTGACACACAGGTCCTCGATCTCACTGCGGTGCGACGCCGCCGGCACGGTCTCCCCGCCGAGCCGTTCGACGAGCCCCAGGGCGTGGACCGCGACGACCTCGCCGCCGGTCGAGGCGACGAGGTCGGCAGCCCACTGGAGGGCATGTTGGGCGTTGGCGGACCCGTCGATCCCGCTGACCACGATCATCGGTCCCCGATCATCTCACGCGGTTCATCGCACGGTGGGATGCGGCGCCGAGAAGCAAGCCGTCACGGTTCCACGACGAGTGCCGTGACCATCCCGAACATGCCATCGGCCCGCTCGGCGTGCGTGAGGATGTGGCAGTGCCAGGCCCAGACACCAGGGTCCTGGATCACGTACAGCACCGTATACCGCTCGCCGGGGGCGATGTTGATCGTGTCGCCGGGCATCGGGACGAGCAGCTCCTTGCCGTCCTTGGCGATCACCCAACCGATCGGCTGGTGGAGGTGCATCGGGTGGGCGAGCAGGCCCTCGTTGAAGTAGTGCACCATCATCACGTCGCCGACCTTGGCGCTGTAGGCCTGGGTCGCCGGGAAGCTCTTGCCGTTCAGCGACAGGCCGATCACACCGGCGTCGTTGAGCACCATGTTGACCTCCTGGTCGACGTGGTCGACGCCCCGTTCGACGAGCTCGTCGGGGATGGTCATCTCGCCGATCATGAACGCTCCGAACAGCCCGTCGAGCACCTGCTCGGCACCGCTGTGGGAGTGATAGATCCCGACTGCCGGCTCGATCGTCTCGAACTCGTACGTGAACTCGGTGCCCGGTGGGATGGCTTCCTGGGTGTACGGCGGCACACCGTCCATCTCGTTCGGGACGCGCACGCCGTGGAAGTGGATCGACGTCGCCGTCGGGAGGTTGTTCGTGAGTACGACCTGGACCCGGTCGCCGACGTCGAGCCTGATCTCCGGTGCCGGCACGACACCGTTGTACGTCCATGCCTGGACCACGACGCCCGGCTCGACCTCCCAGTCGGTGACCGCCGCGGTGACCTCGAAGCGCTTCGTGCCGTCGGGCAGGATCTCGGGCTCGAGCGGCTGGCCACCCAACTCACCCTTGATGGCCGGGTCGAGGAACGCCATCGCCCGGTCGTCCATCGCCGCGTCCATCTCCTCCCACGTGGCGTAGCCGTGCAGGTAGTCCGCGACGGCCGCGTCGGCCTCCGCGGTGTGATCGACCGCGGTGTCATCGCCGATGGTCAGGGAACCGGTCATGCCGGCTGCCGCGTGGCCGGCGATCTCGCACAGCATCTCGTAGGCGCCCGCTTCGAGAACGCCGAGGTCGAGCACTTCCGATTCGCCCCGCTGCAGATCCTTCGTCTTCTGGCCGGCAACGCTCAGGTTGTGGACCTGGGTGTCGACGTTGGTGACGCGGAGCTGGATGTGGCCCGGCGAGGCCGTCAGCTGGTCGGGGATGATCACCAGCGCGCCGAGCTCGACATCGAGCACGGTGAGTGCCGGGCCGGACGCCGAGCTGACACCGTCGTCCTTGTCGAGGATCGGGATGAGGAGCGCGATCACGAGCGCCCCGATCGCGACGAGGAACGAGGTCCAACCGAGCACAGTGCGGTCTTCTGAAGCCATGGGGTAGACCGTACGGGTGCCGCAAGGCCAGTGAGCAGGGCCGAAGGTCCCGTCCGAACTGTTCCTGGGACGTAGGACCCTGTTCCGGCGTTCGGGTCGGGCGGATCATCGTCTCATGGCAGTCGACGGTGAACTCCGGTGTTCGTCCACGATTTCGTTCGTCTGAACCTCCCATACCGGGAGGTCGTCACCCGGTTCGGCGCAAAGGTCGACCCGTGGCTCGGCCTGCTCGTCGCATCGGCGTGGCGCAACGAGATGCCGACGTGGATCGCGTCCGGCGTCGACGAGGTCGACCTGGCGCCACCGGCGGTCGTCCCCGTGTGGCTGGGCGCACCACGCCAGCGCAACGACGCCACGATCGTGCCGATCGCCTGGCCGCCGGTCGGCGGGCGCTTCGTCTCCGGCCTCGATGCCGACATCGAGATCGTGGCGTGTGGCCCGGACTTCACCGATGTGCAGTTGCTCGGTCGCTACGAGTTCGCGGACGGAGTCGAGCGGTGGACCGCCGATGCCAGCCTCGCCCATCGCATCGCGGTGTCCGCCATCCGTCGGTTCCTCGGGTTGCTCGCCGAACGGCTCGCGTCTGACGAACGCCAGATGACGGCGTCGGGGGCTCCGTCTCAGCAGGTTGAGCATCAACAGATCCCATAGTCTGCTCTCGTCATGGAGGAGGGGATCGACAGTCTCGGGCTCGACGCGCACACGGTGTTGGAGGCTGCTCCGGACGGGATGGCCATCGTCGCCGACGACGGCCGGATCGTCGCGGTCAACTCCGAGTTGGAGCGCCTCTTCGGATACTCCGCGGGCGAGCTGCTCGGAGCACAGGTCGAGCTGCTCGTGCCGACCGATGATCAAGCTGCCCACGTCGTGTTGCGGGATGAGTACGTCGCGAATCCGAGACGCCGCGGGATGGGCCTCGGCCGGCACCTGCACGGCCAACGTCGCGACGGGTCGGTGTTCCCTGTCCAGATCAGCCTGGCGCGCATCGACACGAGGATCGGGGCGATGACGTTCGCCGCCGTGCGGGACGTGACGTCGCGCGTCGAGTCCGAGGAACAGCTCGCCGAGGCCAATCGGCGGCGGGCACTGGCCGAGGACCACGACCGCATCGCCCGCGATCTCCACGACACGGTCATCCAGGAGCTGTTCGGGGTCGGCCTCGGCCTGCAGGGTCTGCAGTCCAGGGTCAG
>DASUEW010000626.1:0-5880 GCA_036274875.1 Ilumatobacteraceae bacterium | reverse complement strand
ACCTTGGCGCCCGCTTCGAAGATGGCGACGATCGCCTCCCGCGGGAAGTGCTCGGGGAAGGCAGCCACGTTGATCGCCATCACGACCCGCCCGCCCATCGCGAACACGTCGCTGCACGCGTTCGCCGCGGCAATCGCGCCGAAGTCGGCCGGGTGGTCGACGAGCGGCGGGAAGAAGTCGGTGGTCGACACGATCGCGACGTCGTCGCTCACCCGGTACACGGCCGCGTCGTCGAACGGGGCGAGCCCGATCAGCAGCGATGGGTCCGTCGACGTCGGGAACTCGGCAACGAGGTCCTTCAGCAGCGCCGCGCCCCACTTCGCGGCGCACCCTCCGCACGACGTCCACTCGGTCAGGCGCAGATCGTGGAACGCGTCGTGGCGTTCGCCGCGTTCGGGCACGGCAGAGGCGAGGGTCACTGGTCCACCATGGCGCCGATGCGAGCGACGAGGCGCCAGCCGAGGAGCGGCCAGCAACTGCGCGGGCTGCACGTGGTGTGGCCGGGGAACGCAATACCGGTGACCCTCATGGTCACGACACTAGGGCGCGATGTGCCACAGCGCCTCGCCCTTGGCGTCGGTCGTGCTCCACCGCGGGTCGAGCAGCGGGGCGGTCAACTCGACCGGTGCACCCGACACCTCCCAGAGCACCGCCGGACGCTCCCCGTGCCAACGCAGCGCGTAGTCCAGGAGCGACCGCGGGCCGATCGGCAGTCCGAACACCTCGAAGTTGGCGCCGAGCCACTCAGGCGGCAGACCGTATGGCAGCAACCTGCCGTGGAGGGCCAACCCCTCCTCGAGCCAGGGGATACACCACACACCGTCGGGTGGCTCCGCCGGCCGGGCCGACCGCGGCCGCCCGCGTTGGATGCGCTCCGCGTCGTCACCTGCCCGCGACTCGCCCGCTGCGGCGAGCACGCGTCGTGCTGCATCCAGCGCGACGTCGCAGGTCCATCCACGCGTCGGCGCGAACGCCGACACCGCATCGGCGAGAGCGATGAGGTCATCCTCGCGTCCGCTCGACGGTGCACCCATGCGCGCCAGTTCGCCGATGGCGACGACGAAGCCGGCAGGATCGTCGGCAGCGGACGGGTGCACGCCGAGGACGAGCTCGCAGCGTGCCGCGATCACGGCCTCGGCCAACGCCCCTCCGCAGTGTCCAGCAGGGAGCTCCAGTCGGCTCGCGGTCGACGTGAGCGCCAGCCACCCGTTGACGACCTGGATCGCGCTCGGCAACACGGGAGGGAGCCCGGCCGCGCGCAACGGGTCGTGGGCGATCGCCACCCGCACCGAGCTGCGATGCCCGACCGGCAGCACGATCCGCGACGGAGGGAGCTCGATGCCCTCGACCGGCACGGCGCCAACCGGACGGTCCGTGAGAACGCCATCACGGCCGGCGAACGCGATCGCGATCGGAAGGGCCGACTCGTTGGCGACCTCGACGACGGTCAGTCCGCCGGCATCCGCGACCGAGAACACCCGTTGGACGGCGTCGCCGGTCGGCACACGGACCCGTGTCTCGACGACTGCCGTGCCCGACAGTCGCTGCTGGCGCACCGTCGGCTCACGTGACGGTACGTGCCAGCGATCGTCGGCCGCCACGAACCAGTCGAGGCTCGACGATCCGTCCCACGGCTCGATCGCGCCCCACCGCGTCACATCGGCGCGCCACGATCCGCCGGCGACGCCCGTTGTGATCCTCCCCGCGATCATCGTCACGATCATCGCAGCCCACCGCCGACGACGCCGATCGCCAGGGGCTTCCGTACAGTGACGTCGATGGAACCCGCCGTGCTCATCCCGGTCAAGGCGTTCCACGCGGCCAAGGCCCGGCTCGCTCCGACCGTCACCGCGGCCGACCGTGCGGTGCTCGCGCGCTGGATGGCGGGACGCGTCATCGACGCGGTGCGTCCCCTACCGACGTTCGTGGCGTGCGACGACGACGCTGTCGCGCAGTGGGCGGAATCGCTCGGCGCCACGGTGCTGTGGGGTCCGGGCCTCGGCCTCAACGGTGCCGTCGACGCGGGTGTCGAGACGATCGCCGGGAAGGGGTTCGACGACGTGATCATCAGCCACGGCGACCTTCCGATCCCACGGTCGCTGCCGATGCTCGCGCGCCCGGGCGCCGTGGTCATCGTTCCCGACCGACGGCTCGACGGCACCAACGTGATCGTCCGCCCGTGCGCGATCGCGCTCCCGGCCTCGTACGGTCGTGCCTCGTTCCGTCACCATCTGGATCGGGCCATCGCCAGCGGTCGCCAGGTGACCGTGCGCCACGACACCGAGCTCTCGCTCGATCTCGACACGGTCTCCGACATGACCCACCCGCTGATCCATCCCCTCGTCTCGGCAGCGCTCGCACGATGAGAGATCACAGCGAGATCGCAGTGCCGACGATCGTGCGCTGACCGGGACCCGGCGATGACGAGCAACGAGCCCGGCCAACCGCCTCCGTCCGACGGCGGCGCGTGGACCCGCGACCTCGATGTGCCGAGCTCGGCGCTGGCGATCGGCGCGCATCCCGACGACGTGGAGTTCGGGTGCGGCGCGACGTTGGCGAAGTGGGCGGCAGCGGGTTGCACGATCCATCACCTCGTGTGCACCGATGGTTCGAAGGGGACGTGGGACGCGCTCGCCGACCCGATCGCGCTCGCGGCCCGCCGCCAGGACGAGCAGCGTGCCGCCGCACGGCGGCTGGCGGGTCCCGCCGCCGGCGAGGTGCGCTTCCTCGGCTACGTCGATGGCGAGCTCGACAGCGATCTGGTCGCGCGCGGCAGGGTCGCGCGTGTGCTGCGCGAGCTACGACCCGATGTCGTGCTCGGCCACGATCCGTGGAAGCGCTACCGGCTCCACCCCGACCACCGCCACGCCGGTCTGCTCACGTGCGACGGTGTCGTCGCCGCGCGCGACCCGCACTTCTTCCCCGAGCACGGGCTGGCAGCCCACCGCCCGCGCGCGCTGATGCTCTTCGAGGCGGACGCACCCGACCACGTCGAAGACGTCAGCACCACCGTGCAGGCCAAGATCGACGCGCTCGAGGCACACCAGAGCCAGTTCGAGTCGACGATGAAGGCGCTCGACGAGGAGCAGCTGATGGCGTTCCGCGGACGCATACGCGATCGTCTCGCCGCGCTCGGACGGCCGCATGGCATCGCGGCCGCCGAGGTCTTCAAGTTGATGACCGATCTCTGACCGGCATCACCGGCTTCTCACCGGCGTCGGACGCGCGACGGGCGGGACCGGTGGCCCCGCCCGTCGGATGTCTCGAATTGCCGCGTGGTCAGCGCTTCCGGCCTGCGGTCTTCTTCGCAGGCGCCTTCTTGGCGGCTGCCTTCTTCTTGGCAGGCGCCTTCTTGGCGGCTGCCTTCTTCTTCGCAGGCGCCTTCTTGACGGCCTTCTTGGCGGCCGTCTTCTTCGCAGGCGCCTTCTTGGCGGCCGTCTTCTTGGCTGGGGACTTCTTGGCTGCGGTCTTCTTCGCCGCGGCCTTCTTTGCTGCTGCCATCAGTTGCTCACTTTGGGTTGAGGGTGGACTTCAGGGTCGAGCTCGCGCTGAATTTCATGGCCGTCGACGCAGAGATCTGCACCGGCGCACCCGTCTGTGGGTTACGGCCGACGCGAGCGGGACGCTTCGTGGTGCTGAACGAACCGAAGCCCGGCCAAGCGACCTTGTCACCGTTCTTCGTCGACGAGACGACGTGGTCGAAGAACGCACCGATCGTTTTCTCGGCGTCGGCCTTCGACACGCCTGCCGACTCAGCGACGGCTTCGACGAGTTCTGCCTTGGTCATGGACATTCCTTCTGATCACGAGTGGACGAGTCGCGACGGTGCGGCCCGTTGGCTCCCTCGAGCCGTCGTCATCACACCTATCAAATCACCGCTGTTGCAAGCACCGTTGTCATTGCATCTGCAACGATAGGGAACACGTGATTCGCGGCGGTAGAAGCCTCACCCCGCGGATCTGGCGTCGAGCTCGCGGCGCAACGCAGCTGCCGTCGACGCGGCCTCGCCGTCGGCGTAGCGACGACGCGGCCAGAAGAACCCGCGCAGTCCATCGCCCCGCGTGCGCGGTACGACGTGGACGTGCATGTGGGCGACGCTCTGGCTGACGACGTTGTTGTTGGCCACGAACGTCCCCTGCGCGCCGAGCGCGCTCGGCATCGCCGAGGCGATCAGACGAACGCGCTCGAAGAACGGGCCCACCTCGTCGACGGCGAGGTCCGGGAGGGTCAAGACGTGACGGCGCGGCACGACGAGCGTGTGACCGTGGAACAGTGGCGATCGATCGAGGAATGCCACGACGACGTCGTCGCTCCAGACCACGTCGGCCGCGACCGAGCCGCGAACGATGTCACAGAACACACACGTCTCGCTCACGACGCCATGATGCCGCGGCCACCACCATCCACCATCGACCGGCGACCATGGGATACAACAACAGGCCGTGGGGGTACCCCGGACCACGTGATCGAGACCAACCGATCGAGACCAGCAGATCGAGAGGAGTGGCGGTGACCGATCTCGTCCAGGCCGAACAGGCACGCCGCAACGAGGTGATTCGGAGCTGCACGGCGCCCGGACCGGCGGATCACAATGGGATCGGCACCAGGACTCGCATCGTGCTCGACACGTCCGTGTTGATCGCCGATCCGGTGTGCGTCCACTCGTTCGGTGACAACGACGTCGTCGTGCCGCTGACAGTCGTCGAGGAGCTCGACGGGTTGAAGACGCGACCTGACGACGTCGGTCGCGCGGCACGAACCGCGCTCCGCACGCTCGAAGAGCTGCGCGTCCGGCACGGCGGCTCGCTCGCCGAGCCGGTGCCGGTCGGAGAGGGCACGATCCGGATCGAGATCAACGGCATCCAGAAACACCTCCTCATCGAGCACGGGCTCGACCCGAGCGTGCCCGACAACCGCATCATCGGCGCCGCCCTCGGTCAGGCCTCCCAGGCGCGCACCGTGGTGGTTTCGAACGATGCCGCCTTGCGGATCAAGGCCGCCCACCTCGGCGTGGCGGCCATGGAGCACCAGCCGAGCCGACGCGCGTGCGCGCGGCCGATCGGGTGGTCGGTGATCGAGTCGTCCTACGAGGTGATCGACTGCCTCTACGCCGCCGGCGCGGTGACCGTGAGCGCGGTCGACACGGCGACGACGGTCGGCGAGAACGAGTTCGTCGTGCTGCGCTCGGGTTCGCAGTCGGCGCTCGCACGGCGGGTCGACGACGAGTTCGTGCTGCTTCCGCACTCGGTCCCCGAGGCCTGGGGCCTGCGGCCGCGCGGCAAGGAGCAACGGTTCGCGCTCGAGCTGCTGCTCGATCCCGACATCGCCGTCGTCGCCCTCGATGGTCGGGCTGGCACCGGGAAGACGTTGCTGGCGATCGCCGCCGGTCTGGAGCAGGTCGTCGAGCAATCTCGCTACGAACGGGTCGCCGTCTACCGACCCCTCGTGCCGGTCGGCCGCGCCGACGTCGGGTTCCTGCCGGGTGGGCTCGACGAGAAGCTCGATCCCTGGATGTCGGCGATCCACGACGCGATCGTGGCGTTGAGCGACCACGGCAGCAGCCACGACGCACGCCGGCTGATCGACGAGCTGACGGGCCGCGGGCAGTTGTCGCTCGAATCGGTGACGTTCCTGCGTGGCCGCTCGCTGCACCGCCAGATGGTGGTCATCGACGAGGCGCAGAACCTCGAGCCGACGACGCTGCGGACGATCCTCACCCGGATCGGCGAGGGCACCAAGGTCGTGTTCACGGGCGACACCAGCCAGATCGACGCGCCGTACCTGGGTGAGTCGAACAATGCACTGGCAGTGCTCACCAACGCGTTCGCCGGGCAGCGCTGCTTCGGACACGTCACGCTGACGTCGTGTGAGCGCAGCGAC
>DASUEW010000625.1:0-2621 GCA_036274875.1 Ilumatobacteraceae bacterium | reverse complement strand
GGCGCGATCAGGGGTCGGCGTGGCTGTCGGTGCTGGCGGCGCTCGGCACGGCGACGGTGGTCGGGCTGATCAACGGCCTGCTCTTCGTGAAGGGTCGCCTGCCGCATCCCTTCATCCCGACTCTGGCGATGCTCACGGCTGCCAGCGGGTTGGCGCTGTATCTCGCCGACAGCAAGACGATTCAGGGGGTTCCGCCGTTCGTCAACGAGATCGGATCGGGTCGAATCGCGTCGATACCGGGCGGCGGGCCGGCGGGATGGTTCCCGACCGCCACGATCGTCGTGGTGCTCATGGCGGTGCTGGTTGCGGTGATCACGCGCCGGTTGGTCTGGGGCCGCTGGATCTACGCCGTCGGCGGCAGCCCGGAGGCAGCGCTCCGCAACGGGATCCCGGTGCCCGGCGTGTTGATCTCGGTATACGCGGTGTGCGGACTGCTGGCGGGTGTTGCCGCGCTGCTCACGATGGGCAAGGGCAACGCGGGCTCGCCGACAGCAGGCAGCCTCGCCGAGCTCGACGCGATCGCAGCGGTGATCATCGGTGGAGCCAGCTTCCTTGGTGGTCGCGGTGCGGTCCACAACGCCATCACCGGGGCGCTGATCATCGCCGTGATGCGCAACGGGTTCAACCTGCTCGGTATCGACCCCAACTGGCAGTACATCGCCACCGGCGTGGTGATCGTGGTGGCTGTCGAACTCGATGTCGTGCGCGGCCGGCTCGAGTCGCGGTTCCGGAGCCTGCAAGCGGCGGCTGCCGAATGACGGCGATCGACCGCCCGGTGCTCGAGGTGCGTGATGCCACCAAGCGGTTCGGCGCGGTGACGGCGCTACATGGTGTGTCACTGCACTGCGCGGGTGGCGAAGTGTTGGCCTTGCTGGGCGACAACGGCGCCGGCAAGTCGACATTGATCAAAGCGATCAGTGGCGTTCACCGGCTCGATTCGGGACAGGTCTCGCTCGATGGTGTCGACATCACGCACGCCAACACCCACACCACACGTGGGCTGGGGATCGAAACCGTGTACCAGGACCTCGCCCTGTTCGACAATCTCGCCCCCGCCGCCAACTTCTTCGCCGGGCGCGAGATCGCGGGACCGCGCTGGTTGCCACGTGCGTGCAGGGTGCTTCGGGGTCGGGCGATGTCGGACCGCACTCGCGAGCTGGTGGATCGCTTGCAGATCACGCTGCCCGACTTCGAGGCACCGGTGGCGTTGATGTCAGGCGGCCAGCGCCAAGCGGTGGCCGTCGCCCGCGCCGTCGCGTTCTCGTCGAAGCTCGTGATTCTCGACGAGCCGACGGCGGCGCTCGGCCTGCGCGAATCGGCGCGCGTGCTCGACCTCATCCGGCTGCTCAAGCACGACGGGGTGGCCGTGATTCTCATCTCGCACAGCATGGATCACGTGCTGGCGGTGGCCGATCGCGCCGTTGTGCTGCGCCGCGGTCGCACGGTCGGAGAGGTGCAGCCGACTGCCCAGAACCTCGAACAGCTCGTGGCGTGGATCGTCGGCGCCGCGGACGGGCATCGGAACTGACGACAAGCAACCACCCATTGGAGGAGACACATGAGATCACGAACCCTGCTGATATTCGG
Source organism: Ilumatobacteraceae bacterium (assembly GCA_036274875.1). Classification (GTDB taxonomy): domain Bacteria; phylum Actinomycetota; class Acidimicrobiia; order Acidimicrobiales; family Ilumatobacteraceae; genus JALOLG01. The sequence continues at coordinate 1,034 of DASUEW010000625.1, read as the reverse complement.
GGCGGGTGTCCTGGCACTCACCGCCGCCGCATGCGGTGACGACGACGAGGACACGTCATCGCCGTCTGCGACCGAGGCACCAGCCACCGAAGCACCAGCCACCGAACCACCGTCCACCGACGCGCCAGCCACCAGCCCACCGGCGACCGATCCGCCAGCGACAGAGGCGCCGTCGACCGACGCACCCGAGGCGGCGCCGGTGAAGGTTGCCTTCGTCACCAAGTTCCCGGTCGAGTTCTTCACCGCGATGGACGACGCCGCCAAGGCGTACGCCGATGCCAACGAGGGAATCGAGATCGAGTTCTTCTCGTGTGCGTCGCCGTCGGACGTCGACTGTCAGATCGCCCAGATCGAAGACGCCGTGGTCAAGGGCTTCGACGCGATGGTGATCACGCCGATGGGCAACGAGGTGATCCCGGCCCTCGACGCGGCAGCCGACGGCGGCCTGGTCGTCGTGCTCGCCGACAACGATCTCGCCGACTTCACCAAGAAGACGGCGGTCGCCGCCACCGACAACGTGGCGGGCGGCCAGCTCGCCGGCGAGTACCTGAAGTCCGTCCTCAAAGAAGGCGACACGATCGGCCTGATGGAGGGCGTGCGTGGGGTTCCGGCGCTCGATGCCCGAATCCAGGGCGTGCAGGACGCGCTCGAAGGAACCGGGGTCGAGGTCATCATCGGCGGCGCCGAGACGAAGTGCGACTCGGCGCAAGGCGCCACCGTGGCCGAGGACCTGCTCACCCGCGAGCCCAACCTGACCGCGATCTACTCGGCGTGTGACGACCCGGCGATCGCTGCCGCCAAGGTGGCCAAGGATCAGGGCAAAGAGGTCATGGTCGTCGGCTACGACGGGCTACCGACGGCCGCCCAGTCGATCATCGATGGCGACATGACGGCTACGATCGCCCAGTTCCCAGGCCAGATGGCGGCGCTTGGCGTGGAAGCAGCCGTGAACGCCGTGCGCGGCAACCCGGTCGAAGCGTTCATCGACACCGGCACCGAGCTGGTGACGGTCGACAACGCCGACCAGTTCCTCA
>DASUEW010000624.1:0-4348 GCA_036274875.1 Ilumatobacteraceae bacterium | reverse complement strand
GATGCGCGAACGGCGCTCGGAACGACCGCGGAGCGCGTCACCCCGATCGAGTTGATCCGCATCATCCTGACGGCACCGGTCGACCTGCTGTGGAACGGCGGCATCGGCACGTACGTGAAAGCGAGCAGCGAAACCCACGCCGATGTCGGCGATCGAGCCAACGACGCCGTGCGTGTCGACGCGTCGGAGCTGCGCTGCCGGATGGTCGGCGAAGGCGGCAACCTCGGGTTCACGCAGCTCGGCCGCGTCGAGTACGCGCTCGCCGATGGTCTGATCTACAACGACGCGGTCGACAACTCCGGCGGTGTCGATTGCAGCGACCACGAGGTCAACATCAAGATCCTGCTCAGCGATGTCGTCGCCGCGGGCGAGCTGCCGTTCGAGGACCGCGACCGGCTCCTCGTCGAGATGACCGACGAGGTCGCGCAGCTGGTGCTCGACAACAACCGCGCCCAGACGCTCGCCCTGATGATCGCCCGCCGTCAGGCACTGCCGATGGCCAACGTGCACGCCAGGTACCTCGCCCAGCTCGAGGCGGAGCACTGGCTCGACCGTGAGCACGAGTTCCTGCCGACCGACCGCCAGGTCGCCGAGCGCCAGTCGGCCGGTCGAGGGCTGCTCACCCCCGAGCTGGCAGTCGTGATGGCGTACACGAAGAACGCCGACGTCGCCGACATCTTGCTGACCGACCTGCCGGACGATCCGGCGCTCGCAACCGACCTGTCGAGCTACTTCCCCGGGCCGTTGCGCGACCGTTACGCAGATGCGATCCGCACGCACCGGCTCCGGCGCGAGATCACCACGACCCGGCTCGTCAACCAGATGGTCAACCTGTCGGGCATCTCGTACGACCACCGCATGACCGAGGACACCGGTGCGTCGACGAGCGACGTCGCCCGGGCGTGGATCGCGATGCGCGAGATCTTCGGGTTCGCGGAGCAATGGCGCCAGATCGACGAGCTGCGCACCGCCATCAGCCTCGACACCCAGCTCGACTTGTTCCTCGACTGTCGCCGGACCGCGGAACGGTGCTCGCTGTGGATGCTGCGCCACCGCCACCCACCGATCGACATCGCCGCCGCGATCGTGGACTTCCGGCCCGGGATCCAGTCGCTCCTCGTCGGGTTCGACGGGTTGCTCTCGGGCCGCATGGCCGACTCGGTGTACTCGACCGAGGCCGCGCGACTGGCGGCGGGGGTACCGGAGTCACTCGCGCAACGGTCGGCGGTCTGGAAGTTGCTGCACACCGGCTTCGACCTGATCGAGATCGCGTCTCGGGAGGGGGTGCCGCTCGCCACCGCGGCGACCGTGTACTGGCAGGTGTTCGATCGGCTCGACCTGATGTGGCTGTGGGACGCGATCGGCGCCCTCCCGCGGTCCGATCGCTGGCAGACACAGGCCCGGTCGGCGCTGCGCGACGACCTGATGACCGTGCTCGCCGAGCTGGCGGGCACGGTGATGCGACGCTCCGGCGGCTCGACGGACTCGTGGATCGCCGCCAACGAGCGCCCGATCGCGCGGGCGCTCGAGATGTTCGCCGAGATCCGGCGCGCCGAGGTGTTCAATCTCACCAACCTCTCGGTCGCGCTCCGACAGCTGCGGAACCTCGGGCTGACGTCGGTGCACGAGCGGTAGCGTCGCGGGCGTCATGAGCGTCCCCGAACGAGCACCTCCACGCCTCCGATTCGCCCCGTCACCGACCGGCTTCTTCCACGTTGGCGGGGCACGGACGGCGCTCTACAACTGGGCGGTCGCCCGGCGGCTCGGCGGCACGTTCGTGTTGCGCATCGAGGACACCGATGAGGCGCGCAACCGTCCGGAATGGACGGAGGGAATCATCGAGTCGTTGGCCTGGATCGGGATCTCGGCCGACGACCCGACGTTCGAAGGGCCGTACTTCCAGAGCTCGTATGCCGCCGACCACGTCGAGGCCGCGGCACGTCTGTATCAATCGGGGGCGGCGTACTACTGCGACTTGACGCCCGATGAGGTCCAGGCGCGTGCGAAGGCCGGTGGCAAACCCGGCTACGACGGCTTCTCGCGCGACCGGGGCCTCGAGCCTGCGCCGGGGCGCGTGCTGCGATTCCGCGTGCCCGACGGGGCCACGGTCGTGAGCGACCTGGTACGCGGTGAGGTCGAGTTCGACAACGAGCACATCGAGGACTTCGTGCTGCTACGTGGGAACGGCACGCCGATGTTCCTGCTCGCCAACGTCGTCGACGACGCGGCCATGGCGATCACTCACGTCGTGCGCGCCGAGGAGCACCTGCCCAACACGCCGAAGCAGCAGATGCTGTGGCAGGCGCTCGGGCGCGAGCCGCCCACATGGGCGCACGTGCCGGTGCTCGTCAACGAGCAGCGCAAGAAGCTCTCGAAACGGCGCGACAAGGTGGCGCTCGAGCAGTACCGCGCCGAGGGATATCTCGCGGACGCGATGGTCAACTACCTGATGACGCTGGGATGGGCGCCGGCCGGCGAGACCGAGATCGTTCCGTGGTCGCGCATCGAGGCCGAGTTCCGGCTCGAGGACGTCAACCACGCGCCCGCGTTCTTCGATCTGAAGAAGCTGGCCGCATTCAACGGGGAGTACATCCGGATGCTGCCGCTCGATGAGTTCATCGCGCGGTGTGACGAGTGGTTGCCGCCGGACTGGGATCGGGCGGTGTTCGCCCGGATGGCCGAGCACGTGCAGACCCGGGTCGTCACGATGGCCGACGTGGCACCGATGGTCGACTTCTTGTTCCTTCCGGACCCCGAGATCGACGAGGGCTCGTGGAACAAGACGATGGCGTCGGAGTTCTCGGCGCCGTTGTTGCGCGATGTCGTCGAGGCCTTCGACTCGACCGCGTTCGTGGCGGCCGAGTTGAAGACCACGTTGGAGGTGATCGCCGAACGCCACGAGCAGAAGCTCGGCAAGGCGCAGGCACCGGTGCGCGTGGCGGTGACGGGCCGCACCGTCGGCCCACCGCTGTTCGAGTCGCTCGAGGTGATGGGGCGCGACGAGACGCTACGACGGCTGCGTGCAACGCTCGAACGTCTGGAGCGCCATGAGTGACGCCGACGTGCCGACGACCGACGTGCCGACCGCGGAGGTCCCTGTGACCTACGTGGCCGACGTCGTCGGGCCGAACGACGGCGAGGCGATGTTCGTCGATCGACGCAAGCGGCGGACACCGCTCGGCCTTGCCGTCCGCGCGATCGTGGTCCTTTTCGCCATTGCGCTCACGTACTACGTGGTCACGCTGTATCAGGTGTGGTCGACGGGGCGTCGCGACGAGGCCCGGCCGGTCGACGCGATCGTGGTGCTCGGCGCGGCCCAGTACGACGGCCGGCCGTCGCCTCAGCTGGCGGCGAGGCTCGATCATGTGGTCGCCCTCTGGCCACGCGAGCTGGCACCGATCATCGTCGTCACGGGCGGGAAGCAGCCGGCCGACCGGTTCACCGAGGCCGAGGCATCGGCGCGCTACCTGGTCGAGCGCGGAGTGCCAGAGGGAGTGCTCGTGTTCGAGAACGCCGGCCGGTCGACGTACGAGTCGCTCGAGGGGGTCGCCGAGTTGCTGCGGGAGCGCGGTCTACGAACCGTCTTGCTCGTCACCGACCCGTTCCATGCGCTGAGAAGCCGATTGTCCGCCGAGGAGTTGGGCCTCGAGGCGTACGTGTCGCCCACCGGGACGAGCGTGGTGACCGGTGGGTCGTCGTTCGCCAAGCACCTGAAGGAGGCGGCCGGGGTCTCGTTCGGGAGGATCATGGGGTTCGATCGTCTCAGTGGCCTCACCGGCTGATCGGGATACACTCCGTCACCGCATCGCGGTCCGCTGTCAGAACTGGGCCGCGCGCTCCATGGGGAGTGGTGTAACAGGCAACACAGCAGATTCTGGATCTGTTATTCAGGGTTCGATTCCTTGCTCCCCAGCTCGACCGGCCGGCCCCGTGAGCGGGCCGGCCGAGGTCGTTTCGCGGGCGTCGTCGGCCCGCTGCGCGTGTGTGGCCCCACGCCGCGCCCGTACGCTCTTGTCGAGCCCAGTCGAACAGTTCGACGGCGTGCGCAGCTGCTGTCGTGCCAGGTCGAACAGTTCGCTTTGGAACAACGCTGGATGCTGGAGCGGCCAGTGCGGTTGGAGCGCCGCGCTGGTAACGTCACGGACCGCCACTCGGCCCGTTCGTCTAGTGGCCTAGGACACCACCCTCTCAAGGTGGCGGCACGGGTTCGAATCCCGTACGGGCTGCCCAGAATGACCAGGTCAGAGGCCCTCTCCGGAGGGTCTCTCTCCGTTCTCGGCCTCGGTTGCCAATGACTTGCCAATGATTCAATATTGGAGGTCAGCGAATAAGGGGTTCATGCGGCAAC
>DASUEW010000623.1:0-4485 GCA_036274875.1 Ilumatobacteraceae bacterium | reverse complement strand
TCTCGTTCTCGCACACCAGCGTCTTGGGTGCGCCGTCGCCGACCAGCACCATGCGACCGAGCTCGGCGTGTTCGGTGACGAGCACGCCGTCCTTGGCGATCAGCGACGGCTTGCGGTCCTCGCGGCCCCATGACCAGGTGTTGCGGAACCACAGGCTGGGCAGCACGTGCAGCGTCGCCTCGTCCGGGCCGGCGTTGCGAACGGTGAGCCGGATGCACATGTCGTCGACGTCGGCTTTGGCGTACTCGGCAGTGATGTCCCAGTATCGGTCGTCGTCGAAGATCCCGGTGTCGAGCAGTTCGTACTCGGGATCGAAGCGGCTGCGGCGACGATTCTCGGCGACAAGATCGCCGTAGGGGAACTCGCGCTGCGGATACCAGTACTGCCACCGCATCCACGAGTGAGTCGGCGTCGAGTCGAGGAACCACCAGTGTTCCTTGGCGTCCTCGCCGTGGTTGCCCTCGGGGCCGGTCAGTCCGAAAATCCGCTCCTTGAGGATCGGGTCGCGACCGTTCCAGAACGCGAACCCGAAGCACAGGTGCTGCCCGTCGTCACAAACGCCGCCGAGGCCGTCCTCGTTCCAACGGTAGGCGCGTGACCGGGCGTGGTCGTGGGGGAGGTCGTCCCAGGCGTCGCCGGACGCGCTGTAGTCCTCGCGCACCGTCCCCCACGCCCGCTCGGCGAGGTACGGCCCCCACCTCTTCCACGCCGCCGGGTCATCGTCCAGCCTGCGGTGCTCTGTGGTCGTCATGCCATCTCCGTCCGCCGAGGCGGCCAGCCGTTACGCGGTACATTCCGGATCCGTGCGCGCCTACAAGTTCCTCGACGCACAGGGCCGCAGCCCCTACACCGGCGCGTCGTGGCCGCCACCGGGCGCGTGGGTCGAGGCGGCGCGCGTCCGCCAGTGCCGCGACGGCGTACATGGCTGCACCCCAGCCGATCTGTCGTGGTGGCTCGCCGCACAGTTGTGGGAGATCGAGCTCGACGGCGACATCGTCGAGACCCGCCACAAGGTCGTCGCCCGACGGGGGCGCCTGGTTAACCGGATCGACGAGTACGCCATCGTGGTGCGCGCCCTGGGCGAGCTCAGCGCGTGGCGATGCCGCGACCTCGCCGTCCCCGCGTTGCGCCGCGCCGGCCACGACCAGCTGGCCGACCAGTTCGCGGCATGCGCGACGATCGACGCCTTGGCCGCCTTGCGCCGCACCTCGTTCGAGGCGGTCGACCAGACGAGCATGGCTGGTCCCGCGGCGACGTTCGCGGCCGACGCGGCATTTTTCGTCGACCGCGGCGAGCCGGCCGAAGCGCCGTTCGTCGCATGCTGTGCGGCAGGGCACGCGGCCGCCGGGATCAACGGTGGGCGGGCCGAGTACGACATCGCCTACGCCGGCGAGCGGGTGTTCCAGTCAGCGTGGCTGGCGGAGCGACTCGCCCTCGTCTGAGACGGTCAGCCTGCTCGCATCTCGCGGAACGCTGCCATCAACTCGTCCCGTGCCGACGCGGGTGGAGGCTCGCTGAGCGTCTCGTCGGCGTCGTGGAGCAGCGTCAGCGCGGTCCGCAGTTGGTCGAGGTAGCGGGTGCAATGCGGACAGATTGAGAGGTGCTCTTCGAGCAGCAGGCGTTCGTCGTCGGTGAGGCCGCCCTCCATCCACTCGGTGACCTCCTCGACGAATTCGATGCAACGGACCTCAGGCTGCAACATCAGCTCTTCACCGCCCGGTCGTCGAGGTACACCTCGAGCACGGCACGCACCTTGCTGCGGGCCCGGTGGAGCAGGACCCGCTGGTTCGCCTCGCTGATCGACAGCAGATCGCACACCTCTGCCGCAGAAAGGCCCTGGATGTCGCGCAGGGTGATCACCATCTGCTGATTCGGTGGCAGACCATCGACCGCGCGCAACACACGGTCACTCGCCTCAGAAGCGAGGACGTGCTGCTCGGGGATCGCATGCCGCGTCGGGGGGGCCGACCAGAAACCGTGCCACCGGCCGGAATCGATGAAGCGGGTCGGGTCAACTGTGGGCTCATCGACCTCGGCGACCAGCGATGAGAACGGCTTGGTCCGCGATTCGCGCTCGCCACGAGTCTTGGCCCGGTTGACCAGGATGCGAAAGATCCACGTCTTGAGCGATGAGCGTGCTTCGAAGGCGTCAATCCCGCGGATGACACCCAGCCATGTCTCCTGCACGACATCCTCGGCGGCTTCCTTGGTGGCCACGTAGCCGCGCGCGACACGCAGCATCGTCGCGTGGTACCGGTCGATCAGGGCGGCGAACGCCTTGTCGTCACCATCGCGCAACCGGGCGACGATCGCGTCGTCGTCGCCCAGTTGGTCGAGGTACGACGCGCTCACGCGACCGAAGTTAGTGGCTCGGCCGTGAGCGAGCGGGCCGACGGTGATCGAACGTCAGGCGAGCCGACCAGTGAGGTGGTCGGCGACACGAAGGGCGTTGGCGATGATCGTCAGCGTCGGGTTCACGGCCGAGCTCGATACGAAGAAGCTGGAGTCGACGACGTAGACGTTGTCGACGTCGTGCAACCGGCAGTTCACGTCCAGCGCGGATGTTGTCGGGTCGGTGCCGAACCGGATCGTGCCGTTCTGGTGCGCGACACCGGAGATGCCGAGCCTCCCGCCGAGATAGCTGTGTTTGCCGATCACCTCGTCACGGCAGCGCATCGTGTCGAGCAACGACCGGAACTTGGCTTTGAGTCGATCGTGGGCCTCGAGGTTGGTCGGTGTGTAGGTGAGTTGGACGCCACCGTCGGGTCCGAGCTCGACCCGGTTCGAGGCCAGCGGAAGGTCTTCGGTGGTGAGCCAGAAGTCGAGTGAGTGGGCGGCGAGGTCGGCCGGATCGTCGGCGTCGGGGGCGTCGAGCGACATCGTGAAGGCGTCGCTCTTGCCGAGCATCTGCATCGCCCCGAGCGGGTACTCCCACTCGCCGTCGCCGTAGTAGTAATCGTTGATCCCGAGCGTCTTTTCGAACTTCGTCGGGTTCGGCGTCTTCGAGATCGCGATCAGCGAGCTGTTGTTGTGCAGCATCAGGTTGCGGCCGACCACGCCGGAGCGGTTGCCGAGACCGTCGGGGTGGTGGTCGTCGGCCGATCCGAGCAGCACCGCTGCCGAGTTGATCGCGCCAGCGGACACGACGACGACGTCCGCCGAGTACTCCTCGCGTTTGCCGTCGCGTTCGACGACGACGCGCTTCACGGTCTTGCCGGCGTCGCCGGTCACGAGGCGTGTCACGCGGGCGCCGGTCAGCATCGACACGTTCGGGTACTCCAGCGCCGGCTCGACGCAGACCACCTGGGCGTCGGCTTTGGCCCGCACGAGGCAGGCGAAGCCGTCGCACGTCGAACAGCGGATGCACGCGCTGCGGTGCGGGTTGGCCTCGTCGAGCATGATCCCCAACGGCAGCGGGAACGGCTGCAGCCCGGCGCCCTTCAGATCGTGCGCCAGTTGTTCGATGCGGGGCTCGTGGCTCACGGCGGGCCACGGATAACTGGCCGACGCCGGCGGGTCGAGTGGGTCGGCGCCACGTTCACCGTGCACCGAGTAGAGCTGCTCGGCCTTCGTGTACCAGGTTTCGAAGTCGTCGTAGGTCAGTGGCCATGCCGGTGACACGCCGTCGACGTGATGGACGGCACCGAAGTCGCGTTCGCGGAACCGGAACAGCACGGCGCCGTAGACCTTGGTGTTGCCGCCGACGTAGTAGTGCTGCTTGGGGTTGAACTGGCGTCCCGTCTGATCCGTCCACAGGCCCGCGTTGCGGTACTTGAGACCGCCCCACACGATCTGCGAGTCCCAGTTGTCTCGTTCGCGCGGGTACCACTGGCCGCGTTCGAGCAGCAGGATCCTCTTGCCGGTGGGGGCCAGGGCGTGGGTCAGGGTGCCGCCACCGGCGCCGGAACCGATGACAATGACGTCGTAGTGCTCGGTCATGGGTGTGCCTTTCAGATGCGTGCAGCTGGGGAGTCAGATGATGGCGAGCGGCGCGACCCACGAGCCGGTGGCGCCGCGCAGCTTGGGATGAGAGACGACGAACAAGAACTCGGCGACGCCGGCGGCCGCGAGTTCACACAGCCGCAGGTTCTCGAGCACGACCACGCCGTGGTCGACGTTGAGCGTCTGGGGGACGACGAACGGTTCGTCGGGGTCCTCGGGTGGCACCGGTCCGTAGCTCCACGTGTCGCAGCCGGTGATCGAAACGCCGCGTTCGACCAGCCAGTCAGCGAGCGCCATGCCCGGCCCAGGTTCGCCGGCGCTGTAGGCCGCGCCGTCGAGGTCCCACCACTGGCCCCACCCGGTGTGGAACAGCACCGCGTCACCCGGTTCGACCGACAGGCCCGACGCGTCGAGGGCCGCGGCGGCATCTGCCGGCGTGATCACGTCACCGGCAGCGAGCCGAGGGACACCGCGTGTGGCGGCGATGTCGAGCAGCACCCCACGCGTCACGACCTGGGGGAGCGTCTCGATGCCGTTGCGGGT
>DASUEW010000622.1:0-2518 GCA_036274875.1 Ilumatobacteraceae bacterium | reverse complement strand
GCCGCCAGCGTCCGAGCCCTCCTCAGCGATCTCGCCTAAGAGACTGCTGAGCATTCGGGAGGGTGCGACGACCCGGACGTCCGAGCGCCAATCCGAGCTCCGCGATGTGTCCGCGTACGGCACACATCGATGACGCGCCAGAGGTGGTCGAACTGAGCGTTACTTGTGTGGCTCAGTCCGTCGAGGCCCTCTTGGCCTCGTGCTCCGGGCCGCAGGCGTTGTCAAGGTGGTGCGCCCGGAGCGAAGCGAGGACGAACACCGTGTGGGTCTCGACGATCCGTTCGTTGATCATGAGTCGTTCGGCGATCGTGTGGACGCCTTCGCGCCCGCTGCTCTGGCGGGAGCGAGATCGCGGCGGTTCGGGACGCGAGACTCGGAGCCGCTCGGTCAGGGACTCAGGGCGCCCGGTGGATGTCGTCGACCCAGTGGACATGTTCGGGCTTCGGCTCGATCGCGGGCAGGTCCAGGTTGACTACGACCGGCTCCTGACCGCTGCGCACGACAACGCACGACAACGGGGCGTCCGGGCGGGCGTTGATTTCCTGGTGCGGCACGAACGGCGGGACGTAGATGAAATCGCCCGGGCCGGCTTCGGCCATGTACTCGAGCCGCTCCCCCCACCGCATGCGCGCCCGGCCGCTGACGACGTAGATGACGCTCTCCAGCGGACCGTGGTGATGCGCACCCGTCTCGGCAGCGGGGTGGATGATGACCGTCCCAGCCCAGAGCTTTTCGGCTCCCGCCCGAGCAGCGTTGATCGCCGCGGCGCGGTTCATCCCCGGCGTTTGCGGCGTGTTCACATCGAGTTCGTCGGCACGCACCACCCGAACACCGCGCAGCCGCCAATCACCTCCGTCGCTCTCAGCGGTCATTGCCGACTCGCGGTCTGCCCGATCATCGCGCGCCGAGTATCCCACGCTGCGCCATCGACTGTCACCCCAGGTGCAACCACATGTCCACGTCTGCCCACCCGAGCAGTGACCTTGCGCGAAGGGCCAGTGGCTGGCGATGCCGAGTGAGCGTCGTTCGTATGCGGCGGCGACGAACCGGAACAACAGCTGGGTGCCGGCCAGGTCCAGTGGCGCGAAGCCGAGCTCGTCGATGATGACGAGGTCGGCGCGCGGCAGGGTGTCGATGATCTTGGCGACCGAGTTGTCAGCGAGGCCGCGGTAGAGGGTCTCGACGAGGTCGGCGGCGGCGAAGTAGCGGACCCGCATGCCTTGGGCGACAGCGGCATGGCCGACGGCGACGAGGAGGTGGCTCTTGCCGGTTCCGGCCGGCCCGACCAAGCACAGGTTCTCCGCGGCCGCGATCCATTCGAGCGACGCGAGGTAGTCGAAGGTGGCCTGCTCGATCTCACTGACCCCCATACGCTCGAGGCGCTCGGCATTGAGTTCATCGATCTCGTTCGCGATGATCTTCAACTCACCCGACATATTGGAGAGGCCGCGCACGAACACCGATTCCAAGCGATCCGGTCGACATCGGCGACCGGAGTCGACGATGTCATCGCGATCATGTGGGCAGGGCTCGGCTCGAGCGGAGTTGCCGGCCTGCAAGCGGATCAGAGCGTCGGCGTCGCGACGCCAGGCGCACGGCGAGTCCTCGCCGCGAGCGACAGCTTTGATGGCCCGCGTGTACAACGTGCGGAACATCACCACCCCCGGTCGCTGGCGGCCAGGTGTTCCTCGGAGTGCAGAGTGACGACGCCCTGTCCGACCTCGGCCTCGAAGTCACCGGGGTGGCGCTGGTGCCCGCAGCGTCGAGCTCGAACCACGACTTCCCGTCGTAGATCGGCGCATCTTTGATCGTCGTCGGCCACGCCGGTCGCCTTCGGCACCCATGCGGAACACGGTGAGGATGCGCGTCGTCGGTCATCGATCGGCAATGTCCATGCCGCGTTGTCGGTCTTTGCGAACGAGTCAACCCGCGGATCGGCAACGACTCGGATGTTCGACACGACGATCTCGGTGACCCGGTGGAGTAGCGAACTGTCCGGCAGCCGCCGATCCTGGAAGGAGCGCACGCCGTAGTCGGTGAAGTCCCAACTGATGTCCGGAAAGATGTTCATGATTCGGTGAACTGGGTGCCCGAGAACGTGCCGTGGAGGATGAAGACGTGTTACGGGTCCATCACGTTCTCGTGGGTCTGGAACCAGTTGCACGGCATGATCGGCGGTCCGCCCGAGCCGATGCTGTCGCCGTTGGCGACCAGTTGCGCCCCCGGGGCGAGGTCCTCGAAGACGTGCCGGGGTGCCGGGTTCCTCCTCGCGCGACAACTCGTCGCCGTGGCCAGCACGTCGCAAACGTGCCTGCAGCACAGGCCGGCGAGGACTCGGCCATCGATTGCACCACGGAGTCGCTCGCAGCGATGCTCTGCCGTCATTCTCGACTCGGCTGGCCGCGGGGAGAACATCAGCTCTTGCGGCTGAACACGCTTGTGATGGTCGAGCGCGTGCATTTCGGCTACCAGGAGGGACGCGAGCTCTGGATCACCGAATCGCGGCATGTCAAGGTCC
>DASUEW010000621.1:0-3479 GCA_036274875.1 Ilumatobacteraceae bacterium | reverse complement strand
TTGAGCGCCCGCCACCTGCCGAGTGAAGCGCCAACGCTGCTCCGAGCGATGACGTCGAGCATGAGGCGCTCGTCGAGATACCACTCGCCGCCGGCGCTGCCCTTCGTGAAGCGGTCGAGGGCGTTGGTCATTTCGGGTGCCTCGACCTCGGTGAGGTAGCCGAGCACCCCGAGGTTGACGCCGAGTAGTGGCACTGCCGCGCCGTCGAGGAACCGCACCGCTCGCAGCATCGTGCCGTCGCCACCGAGGCTCAGCGCAAGGTCGGCGTCGTCGGCGCGACGTTCGGCCGCCAGGTCGCGCAGGTCGAGGGCGACCGCATCGGCGGCTGGCATCCACGCCTCGTGACCACGTTCGGCGAGCCAGTCGGCAGCATGGCGCGCCAGCGCCGCGGCCTCGGTCCGCTCGTGATGGGCGACGATCACGACCGTGCTCACGCGACGCCTGCCGTTCGCGCATGGACGAAGAACTCGTGGTTGCCCTCGGCACCGGTGATCGGTGAGACGGTCCATCCCACCACCTCGCAGCCCACGTTCACGAGGGCATCGGTGATCTCCGATCGGACGCGATCCCAGATCGCCGGGTCGGTGATCACTCCACGCCCGCGATTCGCCTCCGCCCGACCGGCCTCGAACTGCGGCTTCACGAGCAGCACCATCGGTCCCCCAGGCTTGCACACCCCTTTCAACGCGCCGATCACCGTCGTGAGCGAGATGAACGACAGGTCGGCCACGACGATGTCGACCGGTCCTCCGGCGAGAGTGGTGGTGATGTTGCGGACGTTCGTCCGCTCGACGTTCGTCACCCGTTCGTCGGCGCGCAGCCGCTCGTGCAATTGGCCGTGCCCGACGTCGACGGCCACCACCTCACGGGCGCCGCGTTGCAGGAGGCAGTCGGTGAATCCTCCGGTCGATGCCCCGGCGTCGAGCGCCCGGAAACCGGTGACGTCGATGCCGAACGCGGTCAACGCGTGTTCGAGCTTGTCGCCGCCGCGCCCGACATACCGGGCCGGCGGACCCTCGACGACAACTGGTTCCGCGGCCGCGACCAGCCGCGCCACCTTGATCGCCACCGCGCCACCGACGAGCACCCGGCCGGACTCGACCAGGGTGCGGGCCTCGACACGGCTCTTGGCCAGACCACGCCGCACGAGCTCAGCATCGAGTCGCCGGCGGGCACTCACGACTGCGACGTGGCGTCGGGTTCAGCTGCTGCTGGCCGTGCTCGACTTCTTGGCGGCGCTCTTCTTCGAGCCGCCCTTCTTCACCGCGGTGACCTTCTTGGCGGAGGTCTTCTTGGCGGCGGTCTTCTTGGCGGCGGTCTTCTTGGCCGGGGCCTTCTTCGTCGCTGCCTTGGCGGCAGTCTTCTTCGACGCCGTCTTCTTGGCCGGGGTCTTCTTGGCCGGGGTCTTCTTGGCCGCGGGCGCGGCACTCTTGGCGCTCGACTTCAGCCGATCGGCCAGCGCCTCGAACCGGTCTTCGAGCCCGTCGAACTGCTCGCTCAGCCGGCCGACCTGCTTGGCGACCTCCTTCTGGACCATCGACGACAGCCGCTCGGTCGTCTCACGACCACGGTCGACCAGCGACTGGACGACTGATTCGGCATCCTTGCGCTGGACCTCACCGGCCTTGACGAGCTGCTTGACGACTGCCTCCGCCTGCTTGCGCGACATCTCCGTGAAGTGCGCGCCCGCGTCGAGGAGCCTGTTGATTCTGGTTTTCGGCATACCACGAGCCTATCGGCGTCAGTTCGTCACGATTCCGCAACAACAAGATCGGCCACGGCCGCGAGGTCGTCGGCGTCGAGCCAGGGCGTCGTCTCCAACGAGGCACCCGGGCCCGTCACGCCGGTGCGCACGATCGCAAACCGGCAGCCGATCACCCGCGCGAACAGTCCATCCGTCGACGGGCGGTCACCGACCATCACCGTCGCGTCGGGATCGAACCCGGAACCAACGGCGCGGCGCACCAGCTCCGCCATCGGTGGGTACGGCTTGCCGGCAATCACCGGTACGACCCCAGACGCGGTCGCGACCGCGGCCAGGATCGCACCACCACCCGGGATCGGGCCCTCGGGCGTGGGATATGTCGCGTCGTCGTTGGTTCCGATCAGCCGCGCCCCGTTGATGACCGCCGTCGCCGCGACGCGCAGACGCTCGTAGTCGAAGTCTCGGTGGAATCCGACGAGCACGGCGTCACACGCCGTGTGCTCGACGACGACCGCACCCACGGCTTGCGCGGCCTCGACGACGCCAGGTCCTCCGCACACCAGGACTCGCTCGCCAGGTGCGAGGAGCGTCGCGGCCGCTCCCGCCGACGTCAGCACGTCGCCGTCGGCGGGGATGCCGATGTCGAGCAGCGCGCGCTCCTGCTCGGCGACGACGACCGCCGAGTTGTTGGTGACGAAGAGCACCCGCCACCCGGCCGCCCGCAATCGTGCGACCGCCTCCGGTGAACCCGGGATCGGCTGCCTGGCGAGCCACACGACGCCGTCGAGGTCGCAGAGCACGGTCGGCGTTGGCGTCATGGGCGTCATCGTCCCACGTGCCAACCTGTGCGGGTGCCGCGCTTCGAACCGTTCGCCGCTCTGCGGTACACCGTCGCGCTCGACGATGTCATCGCTCCTCCGTACGACGTCGTGAGCGACGCCGAGGTCGACGCCCTCGAGGACCGCGACGAGCACAACATCGTCCACGTCGACATCCCACGCGAGCGAGATGGTGAACAGCGGTACGAGGCCGCGGCCGCACGGCTGCGGGCTTGGATCGATGCGGGCGTGATGGTCATCGACGAGACGCCGTCGCTGACGCTCTACCGGATGCGCTTCACCGACTCCACCGGCGCCGATCGCGACATCGTCGGCGTGATGGGTGGCCTCGAGGTCGTCGACGAGGGTGCTGGCGGGGTGCTCCCACACGAGCGGACCACGCCGAAGGCCTCGACGGACCGGCTCGACCTGACACGCGCGACGCGGTGCAACCTGTCGCCGATCTGGGGGTTGTCACTCGCCGGTGGGCTCACGCACCTGCTCACGCCGACGGCCGAGCCGATCGGAGCGGTGACGGTCGACGGCGTCGAGCACATCGTCGAACGCGTCACCGATGCCGACCGGATCATCGCCATCCGTGACGCGATCGGCTCCGACGATGTGCTCATCGCCGATGGCCATCACCGATACGGGATCGCCCGGACGTATCGCGACGAGGTTCGGCGGTCGACGGGCTCCGAGGAGACGCCCGCCGAGCTGACGCTGGCGTTCATCAGTGAGCTCGTCGCCGACCAGCTGAGCGTCGACGCGATCCACCGTCTGTATCTCGCGCCCGAGTTCGATGCCCGTCGCGATCGCCTCGCCGCGTCGTTCGACCTCGAGCCGGCCGGTCCCGTCGATGGCTCGACCCTGGCGCGGATGAGCGAACGTGGCGCGCTGTGCCTGGTCGACGCGGCCGGCGACGGCGTCTGGTTGGTACCGAAGCCGGGCGCGTT
>DASUEW010000620.1:0-9281 GCA_036274875.1 Ilumatobacteraceae bacterium | reverse complement strand
CGGCACCCGCGGCTGACCCTCGGCATCCGCTCCGACCACCGCCATCTCGTGAAGTTTCGGTGCCCCTACGGCGCCGAAACTTCACGAGATCGGGTGAGGGTGGGGCTGGGGGCGGGCCACTCGACGACCGGGTTCTCGAAGAACTCGCCGAAGCGCGCCATGCTCGGATCACCGTTCACGACCGAGATGTAGGTCGGCCGTCCGCGCCGATCTGCCTTCACTCGGGTGAGCGCCACGTACGTCCGCCGCAGCGCGTCCGGCCACGTGTCGATCCCCATCACGACCGCCCGTGACTCCCAGCCCTTGAAGCCCTGCACCGTGCAGCCCTTGACGCCCGGGCCATCGGGCCAGAACCGTCGCTCACGACGTGCACGTTCGCGACGATCGTCGGCGAAGACGTGGTGGACCTCGATCCCGCATGCCTGGATCACCTTCACGGCCTGCAGGCCGTCGGCGTGGGACTCGCACAGGAACACCACGTCGGCGGGCGACAGATCGGGACCGCGGTCGAGGAGCTCGGCGACCTCGTATCCGATCTGACGACCGAGGCTCACGATCGGCGACACGTTCAACCAACGCCGCACGCTCGGCGTGGTTCGGCCCGAGACGCAGTGCCGGTCGTCGGGCACCGACACCGCCAACCGCTCACCGTCGAGATAGCGCAGGCTGAACTCGTTGGCGATCGGCACGATGTCGGACGGGAGCCGGTACGAGCCTTCGAGCTCGGCCCACGGTCCGGAGAACCCGGCGCCGGCCATGCTGTCCTCCTCGACCCATGCCCGCTTGTCGTACAGATCCTGCGTCGGATCGGACACGAGCAGCATCTCGCCGTCGGGCCGGCACACGTTTTGGCGCAACAGGTTCCACCACTCGAGCGTGAAATCCTGGCCTTCGTCGACCAGCACCGCATCGAACACCGGCCCGTGTCCGTGCGCGTAGGCGTTGGCGGCCTCGGCCACGATCCGCTCCGGCCACGGTGCATCGCCTGCGACCTGTTCGACTCCCGCGTGAAGCGCGTCGTCCGCGACGCGCTGACACAGACCGTGGAAGTCCACGACCGTCACCAACGTCGGGTCGGCTGCGTACTCGTGGCACCGCCTGGTGACGTGCGCGCGGAGGTAGTGCGACAGCGTCACGTTGCACGTCACCACGGCCACCGACTGGCCGGTGCTCGCGAGGCGAGCGGCGCGCGCGGCCAGTCCGAAGGACTTCCCCGAGCCGGCCGGACCCCGCACTCGTCGGACCTTGGCGCCGCGTGGGTTCGTTTCGATGTTGCGCACGCCGGCGCTCAGCGGCCTCGACCCGCGCCACTCGCCGATCAGCTCCGACTCCGACAGATGCCGCCGCAACCGCTCGATCGACAGCGCCGGCGGAGGTGGACATCCGATGCCTCGCACGACGCGCTCGATGCCGGTCACCAGCGCGTCACCACCCCACACCTCGACGATGTGCTCCTCCGGAGTTACCTGGGCGAGCTCGAGCAACCGGCGGGCCTGGTCGGTGGTGTGCCTGGGGAGGATCAACGCCGCGCGTACCGCAGGCGAGCTGGCCGTGTCGTGCTCGGAGAGCGCGAAGAACTGGTCGAAGATCACTTGGCTGTACCGGAATGCCTGGTAGCGCGGCTTGTCTGCGGAGCATCGCCACGTCCCGTCCCGGCCGCGGTACTCGATGCCACCTCGTTCGTCCTGTCGATACCGAGTGCCAGAGGACCAGTCCTTGACCTCGATCGCGCACACGCCGTGACGCGGGTGCACCACGACGAAGTCCGGCACGTCGAGGGCGAGGCGCGGCTGGACGTACACGGTCCACTCGTCATCGAGTCGGGCGAGGGCGTCGGCGACGCGCAGCTCGCCGTCGTTCAACGGTTGCGCCAGATCATCCAATTGGTCGCGCGAAGGGCGAAGGACCGCCACCACCCACCTCCTGCCTCCGGGTGACCGCGTGTTATCGGTCTGCCGCACCACCCACTTGAACGCTCGTGGTGCCCGCCGCTCGGGTAGACGCAGCCCGATTGCCGCGCCACACGTCGTCCGCCACCCTCGCGAACTACCGTGCCCACGATCGTGAGTCCCGAAGCTGGAGGGAGATACGGATGGATCTGACGGGCAAGGCGGCGATCGTCACCGGTTCGGCGAGCGGGATCGGTGAGGCGGTCGCGCGGCGGCTCGCCGAAGCCGGGGCGGGCGTGGTGATCAACTCCGTGCGATCGAGCGAGACCGGCGAGCGGATCGCGAGCGAGCTCCCGGACGCGGTCTACGTGCAGGGCGACATCGGCGATCCGGCGACGGCCGGCCGGCTCGTCGGCGCCGCCGTCGAGCGATGGGGGCGACTCGACGGTCTCGTCAACAACGCGGCGATGACGGTGCCGACGCCGCTCGCCGACCTCGCCAACTCCACCGCAGAGCAGTGGGAACAGGTGATGCGGGTCAACGTGATCGGCACGTTCCTCGTGTCACAGGCCGCGTTGCCACACCTGCGGGCGAGCGGCGACGGCTGGATCGTCAACATCACATCGCTGGCCGGCGTGCGCCAGGGTGGCAGCTCGCTCCCGTACGCGACGTCGAAGGCGGCGGTGAACCACCTGACCACGTTGATGGCGAAGTTCACCGGCCCGGAGGTGCGGGTCAACGCGGTCGCGCCAGGGCTCGTCGACACCCCGTGGACCGTCGGCGAGCGCTGGGACGTCGTGCGCGAGCACATCACGGCGACCAATCCGCTCCGCCGCAGCGGCACCCCCGACGACATCACCGACGCCGTGGTCGGCCTGATCACGAGCCGCTACGCCACCGGTCAGGTACTGGTGGTCGACGGCGGCACGTCGCTCGTGTCCTGAGACGTGGATGTTCTGAGGAGAGCGGCTGCGCACGGCCCAGACTGTCGGGATGCTCGGCCGCAGAGCCCCCTGGCGCCACGCCGTCGTCCTCCTCGTCGTCGCCGCGTGCGCTGGGCTCGCCTGGATCGGCATCATCGGGCCCGGGGCGGGCAGCCGCTCCGAGCGCTTCGAGGCCAAGCAGATCACCGTGCAGCCAGCCGGCGAAAATGGCGTCCGCATCCGGGAGGTCGTCGACCAGGACTTCGGGCGCAAGGACCGCCACGGCTACCGACGTTTCATCCCCCACGACTTCGGCGCGCCGATCGATGTGACCGCCAGTTCGCCGGACGCGTCGAACGACCTCGCGATCGGCGACAACGGAGACGAGACCGAGATCCGCGTCGGCGACCCGGACGAGACGGTGACCGGCCAGCACCGCTACGTGCTGTCCTACACCCTGCCCGACGCCCACCTGTCGGGTGGCGAGCTGGCGCTGGACCTCATCAACACCGAGGAGGAGCTGGAGACCGGGCGGTTGGAGATCGTCGTCACCGGCTTCGAGCTCGACGATCCACTGTGCAACGTCGGCGAATTCGACGACAGCGGCGGATGCGAGCTCGAACCCGACCTCGACGTGTACCGCGCCGTCATCAGCCCGCTCGAACCCGGCGACGGCGTGACCATCGGCGGCACGATCGTCGGGCGCACCGAGGTCGACGAGCCGCCGATCCCGGCCATCCCCGAGCGCCGTTCGACCAACCGCGGCATGCTGGCGCTGGCGATGATCCCGCTCGGCCTCGCAAGCGCGGGCGCAGTGTTCGCGATCTCCCGCTGGCGTGGCCGCAACGAGGTGTTCTCCGGGGGAGCCGCCGACGCCGCCTACGGCACGCTCCCGAACCCGAGCTCCACCGACGGCACAAGCACGACTGGGGTACGGCTCGTGGCCGACGACGAGATGGACGAGCTGGCGACGATCGAGTTCGTCCCGCCGAAAGGCATCGAGCCGTGGCAGGGCGCGGTGCTGCTGACGGAGCGGATCGACGACGCCACCGTCGGCGCGTGGTTCTCGGGACTCGCCGCCCGGGACGGCATCACGCTCGACAAGGAGGGCCACGACCTCGTGCTCGGCTCGGGTCCGAAACGGAGCGAGCTCGACCCCGCGACGGCAGTCCACATCGACAAGATCCTCGACGGTCGCGACCGCATCGAGCTCGGCACGTACGACAAGAAGTTCGCGACTGCGTGGGCCGACGTCCGCAAGGACCAGGCCGCGTCGATCCTCGCGTCCGGTTGGTGGCGGCGTCTCCCACCTGGCGCCACCGCCCAGCTCGCGAACGCGAGGGCGGTCGGGATGCTGGTCGCGGTCATCGTCCTGGTCGTCTTCGGTGCCGGGTCGTTCATCACGGCATTGCTCGGGCTGTTCGACAGCACCGCCCTCGCCGTCGCGTTCGGTGCCGTCGTGCCGGCGATCTTCGCCTACTTCCTCTACCGCCAGTTGCTCCGCGTCCGCAGTGCCACCGGTTCGGCACTGGCACTCCGCACGGAGTCCTTCCGCCGGTTCCTGGAGGCGAGCGAGGGCCAGCACGTCGACTGGGCGTGGAAGCAGGGTCTGTTGCGCGAGTACAGCGCGTGGGCGGTCGCGCTCGGCGCGGCCGGGGCGTGGAGCAAGGCGCTCAACCGGAGCCACGTGCCACCGGAGGAGGCGGCGGCGCTGAGCCACCCGATGCTGATCTACTCGATGGGGTCGTCGATCTCGAGCAGCTACACCGCACCGTCGAGCTCGGGCTCTGGGTCCAGCGGCGGCGGCTCGTTCTCCGGCGGCAGCGTCGGCGGTGGCGGAGGCGGCGGAAGTTCCGGCTCATGGTGAGCACCCGCGCCACCTCCGCGCCGGTGTCGACAGCGTCACCGACGTGGCTGCCGCGCATCAACATCGCCGCCAAGGTGGTGCTCGTCCTGCTCCTCGCGCACGCCGCGGCCTTCCCCGACCTGTCGCAGTACCAGGGCAAGGGCACCGGCTGGCGGATCCTGCTCTACCCGCTGTCGGCCCTTCTCGTCCCGCTCGTGTGGAGGGTGCTGGGTGAGCGGCGGCGGGCGTGGCGTTACCCGCACATCATCGACCTGTGCGTGATCGCACCGTTCCTGATCGACACCGCCGGCAACACCGCCAACCTCTACGACTCGGTGGTGTGGTGGGACGACGTGATGCACTTCGTGACCTGGGTTCCATGGGTCGTGGGTTTCGGGCTCGCGTTGCGCTACATCGACGGCTTGGCGCGATGGACGGTGTTCGGGCTGACCGTCGGCTTCGGGGCGGTCACGCACATCGTGTGGGAGTTGATGGAGTACGTCGCGTTCATCCGGGGCAATCCCGACGAGCTCGAGAACGCGTACCGCGACACGATGGGTGACCTGACGCTGTCGCTCACCGGTTCGATCACCGGAGCCGCGCTGTGCGCCACCGTGCTGTGGGTTATCGGCCGGCCTGTCGCTCAGACCCGCTGATACATGTCGGGCGCGACCTCGGCGGCCTCGCCGCGCGCCAGCATTCGTTGCACGTGCAAGAACGCCGTGCGGCGCTCGGCGGCATCGGCGAAGACGTGGTCGACGTGGGGGCGGTAGATGAAGCGATGGCGCATCATCTCGTCGATCGTGTGCGGCTCGGCGAGGTAGTCGAGCATCGCCTCGTGCCGGCGACCGATGACGGCGGCGAACGAATCGACCATCTCGATGAACGCCACGCGACCCTCGATGACTCCCTTGTGGTGGAACGTGACGTAGAAGTCGGCCTCCTCGTCGCGCACGCGCCGCAGGCTCTCCTCGAAGTCGTCGAGATCGCTCCACGCGTCGCCGTAGTAGGGCCCGAACCCGGTGAGGTCGATGTCGGACAGGAAGAACAC
The DNA here is from genome assembly GCA_036274875.1 of Ilumatobacteraceae bacterium. Lineage (GTDB taxonomy): Bacteria > Actinomycetota > Acidimicrobiia > Acidimicrobiales > Ilumatobacteraceae > JALOLG01. The sequence goes on along the minus strand of DASUEW010000620.1, from coordinate 3,572 downwards.
ACCGTTCGAGATCCGGAAGCCGCTGTGGCCGCGGGTGTGGCCCGGCAGGTGCACCGCCTCGACCGTCACCCCGCCGAGGTCGAACACGTGACCGTCGTGGAACCCCTCGGCGTCGGGCCGCGGCGCGTAGCTGAACTCCTCGTACAGGGTCGACGTGAAGTCCGTGCGGGCCTGGCCGGCGAGTCCGTAGACGTCGAGCAGGCCGTCGATGCTCTGCGCACCGGGGAGGTCGGCCGCGTGGATGTGCAGCCGGGCGTCGGAGAACATGCCGTTGCCCGCCATGTGGTCCTCGTGGCTGTGGCTGTTGATCACCGCGTCCACCGGCGCGGGCGCGCCGCCACGTTCGACGACGGTCACCGAGGGATCGATCAACACGGCTTCACCGGATCCGCGCACGAGCAGCGAGTTGCCCGACGGGTAGGCGCCGTTCGACGGCCCGCCGAGCACGCTCACCGACGACGTCAGGCGCCGCTCGTCATCACCCCAGTCGACGACCACTGAGGCGAGGCTAACCAGCGAGCGCGCTGGAGATGGGGGCGGGCTCAGCCGGGATCGAGCCGTAGCGACGCCGAGTTCATGCAGTAGCGGTCGCCGGTGGGCTGCGGGCCATCGGGGAACAGGTGACCGAGATGGGCGCCGCAGTTGGCGCACGTGACCTCGGTGCGCACCATGCCGTGGGCGCGGTCCTCTTTCAACGTGACCCGCGACGGGTCGAGGGCTTGCCAGAAGCTCGGCCAACCGCTCCCCGACTCGTACTTGGTGTCGGAGCTGAACAGGGGAGCGTCGCACACGATGCAGCGGTACGTGCCGGGGTCCTTGGTGTTCCAGTAGGCGCCGGTGAACGCCCGCTCGGTGCCGGCGTGTTGGGTCACCTCGTACTGCTCGGGGGTGAGGCGCTGGCGCAGTTCGTCGTCGGTCGGGATCGCCTGTTCCGTCATCGCTCCAGCATGGCCCGATCGTCGTGGTCACATCCAGCGCGTGTACGTCGAATCCCTGCGCGCAGACCGGAATAAATACGATACCATGCCGTTCAGTATCGTAATGATGCGGGGACCCACGCCGACCTGATGACGACCTTGAACAACACTCCGACCGACACCCGGCATGACAACGCGCACCCTGACGCGCACCATCACCATGCGCACGGTGACACGCACCATGACGATGCGCTCGACCCGCGTGTCCACGAACGGCGGTGGCTGATCCTCGCCGTGCTCTGCCTGTCGCTGTTCATCATCGTGATGGACAACACGATCCTCAACGTGGCGATCCCGTCGCTGATCACAGACCTCGGCGCCAGCAACAGCGAGATCCAGTGGATCATCGACTCCTACGTGCTCGTGTTCGCCGGTCTGCTGCTCACCACCGGCAGCCTCTCCGATCGCTTCGGCCGCAAGGGCGCTCTCCAGGTGGGCATCGTGATGTTCGGGATCGGGTCAGCGGCGGCCGCCCTGTCGACGTCGGCGACACAGCTGATCTTCACCCGCGCGTTCATGGGCATCGGCGGCGCGCTGATCATGCCGGCCACCCTGTCGATCCTCACCAACGTCTTCCGCGATCCGCGCGAGCGCGGCCGGGCGATCGCGGTGTGGGCGGGCGTGTCGGGGCTCGCCGTCGCCGTCGGCCCGATCACGGGCGGGCTGTTGCTCGAGCACTTCTCGTGGAGCTCGGTGTTCTGGGTCAATCTCCCGATCGGCGCCACCGCGCTGCTGCTCGGCGCGTTCGTCGTGCCGAAGTCGCGCGATCCCAAGCAGTCGCGGCTCGACCCGATCGGCGCCCTGCTGTCGATCGTCGGTCTGGCGACGCTGTTGTTCGGCATCATCGAAGGTCCCGAGAAGGGTTGGAACAGCAACATCGTCATGGCGGCGTTCGCGATCGCCGCCGTCGCCCTCATCGGGTTCGTGCGCTGGGAGCAACACAGCGCGCATCCGATGCTCGACATGAGCGTGTTCCGCAACCCCCGGTTCTCGTCGGCGAGCAGCACGATCACACTGACGTTCTTCGCCCTGTTCGGCTCGATGTTCCTGATGACGCAGTACTGGCAGCTGGTGCACGGATACTCGCCGCTCGAAGCCGGCGTCCGCCTCGTCCCGCACGCGGCGGCGATGATGATCGTCGCCCCCCTGTCGGCCCGCTTCGTCGAGCGGCTCGGCACCAAGCGCGTCGTCACGGCCGGGCTGTCGCTGATCGCGCTCGGGCTGTTGCTGTTGTCGACGATCCAGGCCACAACCCCGTACGCGGTGGTCATCTCGTGGTTCCTCATCATGTCGGCCGGGATGGGGATGACGATGGCCCCTGCGACCGAGTCGGTGATGGGCTCGCTCCCGCGTTCGAAGGCCGGTGTCGGCTCAGCGGTCAACGACACGACTCGTCAGGTCGGCGGGGCCCTCGGAGTGGCGATCATCGGCACCGTCGTGTCGAGTGCGTACGCCGGCGACATCGCCTCGCTGGGCCGGCGCTTCGGGCTCGGCGGCAGCGACCTCGAGATCGCCGAGTCCTCTCTCGGGGGAGCCCAACGGATCGCGCCGTCACTCGGTGAGCGGTCGGATGCGTTCATCGCCGCCGCCAACGACGGCTTCGTGCACGCCCTCAGCATCGGCCTGCGGATCTCGGCCGCGGTCATCGTGTTCGCCGCCGTGATGGCGTGGCGGTTCCTGCCGGCGCACGCCCGGTCACACGAACCGCTCGGCACCCGCCCGACCCCGAACGACACCATCCCCGTCGGTGCCATGACCGTGGTGGCCGGCGATTGAGCACATCAACCACACTGGTGGCCGTGGATGAAGCGGCCGCCGACGAGAGCGCGAGTGGAGACGGCCCCGAGACCCCCCGTCGGGGCCGTCCCCGCTCGGTCGAAGCCGACCAGGCGATCCTCACCGCGACCATCGACCTGGCCTCTGAGGTCGGCATCACGGGGATGTCGATGGACGACGTCGCCCAGCGAGCCGGCGTGTCGAAGGCGACGATCTATCGCCGGTGGTGCTCGAAGGAAGCACTCGTCCTCGACGCACTGCGCAGTGCCACGCTGCCGTTCGACGACGTCGACACCGGCACGCTCGACGGCGACCTCGACCTGTACGTCGGCGAGCTGATCAAGCGCTTCGGAACCGGCCCGATGAACGACGTCCTGCCGCACCTCATCGAGGTCAGCTGCCACGACGAGACGATCCGCTCCTCACTCGACGACTACATCCGGGTGCGTCGCGTCCCGCTCCGTACGATCCTCACGCGGGCGGTCGAGCGCGGTGAGCTCGCGCACGACACCGACGTCGACGTCACGATCGACATGCTGATCGGGGCGTTCGTCTACCGACGGCTGCTCAGCCACGACACGATCGACGACGCGTTCGCAGCCCGGCTGCGGGCGATCATCTTCCCGCAGTCCGCCTGACGGGGAGCATCAAGCGGGCGGTCCCATCGCCGGGCGAGCCGCCCATCGCCGCCGCGTTGGCGCCGGCGAACCGGCGGGCGACGTCGCGATGCAGAGCTGCCAGGCTGCCGTTCGGCGCGCCGTGGTCGAGCAACGTCGTGACGATCTCGATCGAACCGTCGGCGTGCTCGACGACTTCGAC
>DASUEW010000619.1:0-2811 GCA_036274875.1 Ilumatobacteraceae bacterium | reverse complement strand
GTCGAGCGCGGTGGTCGCCGGACTGCGCGACGCGGCCCGCGCCCTCACCGACGATCCGCCGGGTGCGGTCGTGGTGACCGGTGGGGAGAAGATCTTCGCCGCGGGCGCCGACATCTCCGAGTTCGGCGGCCCGGCCGAGGCCGCCCCGATCGGCGCCAGGATCCACGAGGCCCTCGACGCGATCGCCGCCATACCCCGGCTCGTCATCGCTGCGGTCAGCGGCTATGCGCTCGGCGGCGGCTGCGAGCTGGCCCTCGCGTGCGACTACCGGATCGCCGGTGAGCGGGCGGTGTTCGGACAGCCCGAGATCCTGCTCGGGATCATCCCCGGCGGTGGCGGCACGCAGCGTCTGGCCCGGCTCATCGGCCCGAGCAAGGCCAAAGAGCTGTGCCTCACCGGACGCCAGGTCAAAGCCGACGAGGCATTGCGGATCGGTCTGGCAGACGAGGTGGTGCCGACCGAGCAGCTCCACGCGCGGGCGTATGCGCTGGCCGGCGAATTGGCAAAGGGCGCGCTGGCGGCGCAAGCGATCGCCAAGCGGGTCATCGACGCCGGGCTCACGAGGTCGCTCGACGAAGGTCTGGCGCTCGAGCGGGAGGCGTTCGTCGAGGTGTTCGGCACCGATGACAGCCAGATCGGGGTGCAGAGCTTCATCGAGCACGGCCCCGGCAAGGCCGTGTTCACCGGACGTTGACGCGCGACGCTGCAACCTCCGCGTACACGTCGATCGTCCGCGACGCGATGGCGTCCCAGCTGTACGTGGCATCGAGCAGTTCATTCGCTCGGCGCCGCATCGCCCGTGCCGCCTCGGGCTCGGTCAGCACGTGCTCGATCCGCTCGGCGAGCTCGTCGGCGTTGCCCGGTTCGAACATCAACGCCGAGCCGGTGCCGCCCACGAGCTCGGCGAGGCCGCCGGTATCGGCGACGATCAGGGCGGCGTTGGCGGCGAGCGCCTCGAGGGCCACGAGCCCGAACGGTTCGTAGAGCGACGGGATGACGACGCAGTTGGCGCGATGGATCGCCGACCGCAACTCGTCGTCGGGCAGGAAGCCGGGTAGCTGCACGATGTCGCTCACGCCCTCGAGGTCGATCTGCGACTGGAGCTCGGGAAGGTACGAACCACGTCCCGCGATCACGCAGACGATCCCCGGGACGCGGGTGCGCAACGTGGCCATCGCACGGGCGAGGACCTGGAACCCTTTCTCGTACTGCACCCGTCCCCACGTGAACACGACCGGCCGGGGTGTGGCCGTTCCAGCACCGCCACGCCCGACGACATCGTCGACCTGACACTCGATCGCCTCGGCGGCCTCGTCACGCGCCCCGACCCGCCACCAGGTCGGATCGATGCCGTTCGGGATGCGCCGGACGACGGCCGGGTCGAGCTCGAAGCCGCCGGTGATCTCGCGGACCATCAACCGGGTGCTGGTGATGACGCGGCTCGAGCGGAACGCCAACCACCACTCGACGGCGTTGATGTCGGTCGGCTCACCGAAGGGCAGATGGCCGCCGTGGCGACCGCGCTCGGTGCCGTGCAACGTCGTCACGAGTGGGACATCGAACACGGTGGAGAGCACCTCGGCGGCCCAACCGACGTGCCAGTCGTGCGCGTGCACAATGTCGGGGACCCAGTCGCCGAGCGACTTCGAGCGCGCGACGAACGCATGATTCGCCGAGGCGGCCCGCGCCACCTCGACGTCGGCGCGCAGCCAGGGCATGTCGACGTCGGCCCGCACGACCCGAACCCCGTTGACGACCTCGTCGACTGCACAGGCCGGGTTCGTACGGGTGAACAGCACGACGTCGTGCCCGGCACTCGCCATCGCTCGCGACAGGCCGTCGACATGGGCGGCCATGCCGCCCGCGGCTCCCGGCGGGTACTCCCACGAAAGCATCAGGACGCGCACGGTCGCGCACCCTACCCTGGCGGCGTGCATCGGATTCCGTGTCAGAAACCCGACCGATCGCCGACCTGACGCCCGCTGTTCCCGCGCATGAGAGCCCGCCGATGAGACCCCGTCGATGAGAGCCTGGCCGCGATCGGCGCTCGCTCACGCCGCGGCGCCCGAGATGCGTCCGGTCGTGGCCGCCAGCCTGACGATCGGTATCGCAGCCGGCGTGTTCGCGATCGCGTTCGGTGTCGGGGCGGTGGCGGCCGGCGGCACAGTCGCGCAGACATGCGTGATGTCGCTGCTCGTGTTCACCGGTGCATCGCAGTTCAGTGCCGTGAGCGTCGTCGACTCGGGCGGCAGCACGGCGTCGGCGCTCGGAGGCGCGATGTTGCTGGCTGCCCGCAACGGTGTCTACGGGCTCACGCTCGCGCGCCATCTCGACGGATCGCTCGGGCGCCGTCTCGTCGCCGCCCAGCTGACGATCGACGAGTCGACGGCCATGGCGACGGCCCAGGACGATCCGGATGCGCGGCGCGCCGCGTTCTGGATCACCGGGTGCGCGGTGTTCGTGTGCTGGAACGTGGGGACGCTGATCGGAGCGCTCGCCGGCGAGGCGATCGACCCGGAGACGTACGGTCTCGACGCCGCGTTCCCGGCGGGATTCGTCGCCATGCTCGCTCCCCATCTGCGGACTCCAATGGGTCGAGTGGTCGGGATCGTGGGCGCCCTGATCTGTCTCGTGCTGGTGCCGTTCGCCCCGATCGGGGTGCCGATCCTGTGTGCCTCGGCGGCCGTGCTGATCGGGCTCCGTGCGCCATGACGTGGACGCTCGTACTCCTGCTGGCGGCCGCCGCGTACTCGTTCAAGGTGATCGGGCTGATCGTGATCGGTCGCCGTCAGCTCCCGCGCCCGCTCGAAC
>DASUEW010000618.1:0-2260 GCA_036274875.1 Ilumatobacteraceae bacterium | reverse complement strand
GGAACGCCGTCCGCAGGATTATCAGTTCGCAGGATCTCGAGCGGACCACCGCCACCGGACGCCGAAGGGAGTCAGCACCATGACGGGCTACGTGACGAGGTTCGGGTCACTCGACAAGTACGAGAAGGGCGGCGTCGACGTGATCAGCGGCGACGCCAAGCACTACGCCTTCTCCAACATGTTCGAGGTCGCGTCCCACGCCAAGCCATGGGAGAAGATCGCCGTCGGCAAGAACATGGAGTACGTGCTCGAGGTGATCCGCGCCGAGGGCACGAGCGAGTGGCGAACGTGCGCCCATGACGAGTTCCCACTGTGCATGGACGGTGAGATCACCGTCGAGCTGGTCAAGCTCGACGAGCCGCTCGCGCCGGAAGGCAAGAACGGGTCGATCGCGGTCGCCGGCGATCCGGTTGGCAAGCCGATGGGTCACATCGTGCTGCGCCATGGGCACATGGCGCTCCTTCCGGCCAACACCGCGTACCGGTTCACATCGGCGACACCCGGGGTGATCCTGCTGCAGACGATCCAGGGCGACGACACCATCGAACGCTGGGCCGAGATCTGCCTCAGCTGAGACGGCCCACGAAGACGACACGTAAAGGACGAACCAATGAGTGACACGTTGATCGAGGTCCAGTCATCCGGGCCGAACTCCGACGGCTACCAGGAGTTCGACCTCGGTGGGTTCCACTTCCGCCGCGACGAGTACTTCGCCCACATCACATGGCCGACGGGCGGGCACGTGATGAGCATCGACACGTTCCTGCGTGCGCTGCAACGCGACATCGCCTGGGACTTCTTCTACGGAACCGTCAACTTCGACCACGTCTTCGGCACCGTCAACCACTACGGCACCGTCGACATGTTCGCCGGACGGTTCAACGACGCCTACCGCAAGGCCGAGCTCGACCACTCCGAGAACTACGAGACACCGCTGATCCGCGAGACGTTCAAGGCGATGCTCGACGACTGGACGAACGAGGGGTTCGACCCGTTCGCCAGCCCGGCCGAGACCGACAAGCCGTTCGGTGTCAAGAACGGATCGAACACCGATGCGGTCACCCGCCGCCGCGTCACCGCCTCACGGATGGTCGGCGTGCCGGGCGACGAGCAGATCCGCACCGATGCGACCCACACGATCAACCGGATGTTCGCCGACGTCAGCCAGGACGCGCCCGAGGTCCATGCCGAGCCCGGTTTCGAGGACGAGGTCGCGGCGTTCAACCTGTTCGCCTACCTGAGCCGGTCCGACGTGACGTGGAACCCGTCGGTCGTGAGCGTGTGCAAGAACAGCCTCTACTGCCCGACCACCGAGGAGTACATCCTCCCGGTCGTGCATGGCAACGACCGCGTCGAGTGGTTCGTCCAGCTGTCCGACGAGATCGTGTGGGACGTGCAGGACCGCGACAGCGGCGCGGCGCGTGCCAAGGTGACGATGAAGGCCGGCGACGTGGCGGCGATGCCGAGCGACATCCGCCACCAGGGCTACAGCCCGAAACGCTCGATGTTGCTCGTGTGGGAGAACGCCTCGCCGGAGATCCCCGAGATGATCCGCACCGGCAAGGCGAGCGTCTACGCGGTCGACTTCTGAGCACGGTCTGATTCGCGATGGCCTCCGTCGTCTCGCTCGCGGAGGCCGTGTCGACGCTGGTGCGCGACGGCGACACGGTCGCCCTCGAGGGGTTCACCCATCTCATCCCACACGCTGCCGGCCACGAGCTGATCCGCCAGGGCCGGCGCGACCTCACGCTCGTCAGGATGACGCCCGACATGGTGTACGACCAGCTGATCGGCGCCGGTTGCGCCCGCAAGCTGATCTTCTCGTGGGGTGGCAATCCGGGCGTCGGCTCGCTGCACCGGCTGCGCGACGCCGTCGAGAACCGGTGGCCGCGACCGTTCGACATCGAGGAGCACAGTCACGCCGGGATGTCGGTGCGTTACGTCGCCGGCGCCTCGGGATTGCCGTTCGGTGTGCTGCGCGGCTACGTCGGGACCGACCTCCCCAAGCACACCAAGACGATCGCCGCGATCGCCTGCCCGTTCACCGGCGAGGAGCTGACGGCCGTCCCGGCGATCAACCCCGACGTGTCGATCATCCACGCCCAGCAGGCCGACCGTTCCGGCAACGTGCACCTGTGGGGCATCGTCGGCGTGCAGAAAGAGGCGATCCTGGCGGCCGAGCGGGCGATCGTCACGGTCGAGGAAGTCGTCGACGAGCTCACGCCACGGCCGGGCGGCATCGTGCTCCCGGGCTGGACGA
>DASUEW010000617.1:0-3672 GCA_036274875.1 Ilumatobacteraceae bacterium | reverse complement strand
TTGCGCGCCTCGAGCGCCTGATCGCGGGACCGAAGTCCCTACCGGTCCGCCCCGCCTCGACGGACGATGGTGGTATGCAGGATCACATCCTGGCGGGCTTCGATGGGTCGCAGGTCTCCGCCGACGCGGCCCGATGGGCGGCGGACGAAGCCCAACGGCGGCACGCCGGACTGACGATCGTCGGGTGCTACGCAGTTCCGATCATCACCGACTACGGGATCGGAGCGACCGTCGTCACCGCCAACCTCGACGAGATCGCGGCGGCGACGCAGCGGGGAGTCGACGAGATGACGTCGCGCCTCGCCGAATCTCATCCAGCACTGGCCGTCAACGGGATCGTGATCCAAGGTGGCGCCCGCCGGGTGCTCGTCGAGCAGGCCCAACATGCAGACCTGCTCGTGCTGGGCTCGACAGGCGCCGGTCAGGCTGCTGCGTGGTTGTTCGGGTCCATCGCCCATGCCGTCGCGCGATCCAGCCCGTGTCCCGTGGTGCTCGTCACCGGCGAACGACCGATGTCCGAGCATCCACGGGTCGTGGTCGGCGTCGGTGGTTTCGAGGCTTCGTTGCCCGCGCTCGACTGGGCCATCGACGAGGCCGACATCCTCGGTGGCGAGTTGATCGTCGTCCATGCCTGGTCGTATCCGTATGGCACCGAGACAGCCGTGGGTCGCGACTTCATTCGCGTCGACGCGGCCACCGAGATGGATCGATCGGTCGAGCACGCCCGGATGCGCGGGGGTGGGTCAGTGGAAGGGCGGCTGGCCGAAGCGGACGCCGCGGACGAGCTCGTCAGGGCGGCCGAGGAGGCCGACCTCCTCGTCGTCGGGACTCGTGGTCGGGGCGGGCTCCGGTCGATCGTGTTCGGCTCCGTGAGCAGCGACGTGATCAGCCGGGCCCCGTGCCCGATCGTCGTGGTCCGTCAGCCGGATGGGAGCTCCTGACCGCTCGACGTGCTGAGTAAGATCCGGCGATGCCGTCCGGCGGTGTCACGTCGATGCCGACCGGGTGGTGGTGCATCCGGCGGACCGGCGCCTTGACGTCCGTCGTCGCGATCGTCGTCGCCGTGGCGGGTGGCTGTACGTCCGACGGGCGCGGCGAAGCGAGTGAGGGCGAGGGGTCGGACTTCAGCCACGTCTCCACGGAACCGTGCCCCGACAGCCGGTTCGAGTGCATCACGCTGGCGGTTCCCCGCGACCACCTCTCGGGCGACGCGACGACTTGGAACGTGACGTTCGGGATCCAGCGGGCGGCGGTCGAGGCGAAGGGCACATTCGTGACGATCACCGGCGGTCCTGGCACGAGCGGACTGCTGCTCGCCGACGCGTACACCGACTTGATGGCGCCGGAGATCACCGACAACTTCGACATCGTGTTCCTCGATCAGCGCGGGATCGGGGCGTCGCAGCCGTTGCGGTGCGATGAGGCGGCTGCCTCGTACTACCGCGCCTCCTCGGATCCGTCCGATCCGGATCAACGCGACCAGCTCGAGGCCGAAACCCAGTCGTTCGTCGACGCCTGTGTGGCCGAGGCGGGCGTCGCGGAGGGGGACCTGCCGTACTACTCGACCGTGCAGGCCGTCGAGGACCTGGAGGCGTTCCGAACGTACCTCGGCGTCGACCAGCTTCATCTGTACGGCGAGAGCTACGGAACGCAGTACGTCCAGACCTATGCCGCGGCGCACCCCGACCGGGTGGCCTCGTTGATCGTCGACGGTGTGGTCGATCTGACCGTCGACGTGCTCGACTACTACGTCGAGGGGGCACAGGCACACGACGACGCCCTGATCGCCACGCTCAGCGCCTGCGCAGCCGACGACGCCTGCGCCTCCGACGTGGGCGGCGACAGCCTCGCCGCCTACGACACACTGGCCGCCGCGCTCGACGAGGGCCCGATCGATTACGAGTACCCGATGTCCGATGGGACCAGTGAGACCCGCTCGTTCACCGCCAACGACCTCGATCTCGCCACCGTTGGGTTCATCGGCTCGCTCGGCGACCGGATGCTGCTCCAGCGTGCGGTTGGTGCCGCCTCGGCCGGCAACCTGGTGCCACTGGCACGGATGGCGTACAGCTCGATCTTCGTCGACCCCGAGACGTTGGACGTCACGCCGGACCCCTCGTGGTCGGATGCCATGTACTACGCCGTCGAGTGCCAGGACTACGACTTCTTCGCCGACATCGGGAGCCCCCGGCGCCGCCTCGACGAGTGGATCGACACGGCTCTGGCGGCAGGGGTCGAGGCGTTTCGCCTGAAGGCGATCGCGTTCGGCGACCTGCCGTGCCTGCTGTGGCCGGGAACGGGGGGGCAGTGGACGACGACCGGCGGCGCGCGTTCCGAACGACCCGACCCGATCGTCGATCCGCCCTACCCGACGCTCGTGCTCACGGCCGACACCGACGCGGCGACTCCCGTCGCGAACGCGATGCGCGTCTTCTCCCGCCTCGAGAACTCCCACCTCATCTTGCTGCAGGGCGGTCCTCACGTGATCTTCGACTGGGGATACACGTGCGTCGACGAGCTGGTGTCGACGTTCATCGCCACCGGAGAGCCACCGCCGACACGGGTCACGATCTGCGACGGTGACGTGGCCGATCCCTACGTGCCGAACGCCCCGGTCGAGGCCACCGAGTACGACGACGCGCTCGAGACGATGACCATCATCGACAACCAGTTGTTCTGGTCGGCGAGCTACGTGTACTGGGACGGCGCCGAGGCGTTCGCCGAGGGGTGCGACTTCGGCGGATCGGTCGAGTACGTGCCGACCGACGTCGGAGTCGACGTCACACTCGACGCGTGCGAGTTCACCGACGGCTACGCGGTGTCTGGCGCCGGTGCGGTCGAGACCGAGACGGGGTTCGTCCGACTCGAAGTCGAGACTCCCGACGGCGAGCTGACGTACGAGACGGAGACGGACGGCGAGACCGTGCGGTTGACGGGCACGTTCGAGGGGCAAGAGGTGACCTAGAGGATCTGTTACCTAGAGAATTTGTGAAAGGAACAACTTCGTGCGTTCCTCTCGCGGATCCGTGAAGAAGTGCTCGGGGGTGCCGACCTCGACGATCTGACCCTCGGCCATGAACACGACCCGATCGGCCACCTCGCGAGCGAAGCCCATCTCGTGGGTCACCACGATCATCGTCATCCCCTCCCGGGCGAGGTCCTTCATCGTGTCGAGGACCTCGTTGATCATCTCCGGGTCGAGCGCCGACGTCGGTTCGTCGAAGAGCATCACCTTCGGCCGCATCGCCAGAGCACGGGCGATGGCCACCCGTTGCTGCTGGCCGCCCGACAGTTGCCCGGGGTACTTCTTCGCCTGCTCCGGGATCCGCACGTGCTCGAGCAGCTCCATCGCCTCGGCCTGGGCTTTGGCCTTCGGGATCTTGCGCACGTTGCGCGGCGCGAGCGTGATGTTGTCGAGCACGCTCAGGTGCGGGAACAGGTTGAACGACTGGAACACCATGCCTGTCTCACGGCGGATCTCCTGGATGTTGCGCACGTCGTGCGTCAGCTCGGTGCCGTCGACGACGATGCGGCCGCGGTCGTGCTCCTCGAGCCGGTTGATGCAGCGGATCATCGTCGACTTCCCCGAGCCGGACGGCCCGATGACGACCATCACTTCCTGACGGCCGACGCTGAGGTTGATGTCGTGGAGCGCTTCGAAGTCGCCGAAGA
>DASUEW010000616.1:0-3724 GCA_036274875.1 Ilumatobacteraceae bacterium | reverse complement strand
TAACGACGTGTCCACTCTCGTGGACGGTGGTACTCCTGCGTTTCGCCATGTTCCCTGGACCAGTACGGTGGGTGCGTTCATCGATTCGTCATGTTCCGACCAGCTACGACTCGCTCAGAACCACCAGTACACTCGGCAGCGATGACCGATCTCGTCGACCAACCACCACGGGGGCACGCCCGTGTCGTCTATCTCGGGCCGGTCTCGCCGCACTGGGAGATCTTCGGGGACTGGGGCGACCGGGCCATGCTCGACGAGTTCCGGGCGCGGGCGCTCGCCCGACTTGTGCTGCTCCCACGTGACGACCCCCAGTTTCGCCGCAACCGCGAGCGGATCAATCGCGACGCGGAACGCGAGCTGATCTCCCTCGAATGGGAGCTCGGGCTCCCCGACGGCGAAGGCTGACCGACCCCCGGAGGGCGACCGTGACTGCGGTGCTGGCGGAAAGGGTCGCGTTCGACGAGCGATTCCTCAACCGCGAGCTGAGCTGGCTCGACTTCAACGACCGCGTCCTGTCGCTCGCATTGGAGCCCGGGATCCCGTTGCTCGAACGGGCCAAGTTCTGCGCGATCTGCTCCATCAACCTCGACGAGTTCTTCCAGGTCCGGGTGGCCGCGTTGAAGGACCAGATCGCCGCCGGCATCGACGACCCGACGCCTGATGGGCGATCGCCGGCCCAGCAGCTCGTCGAGATCGGCGAACGCGTCGACGAGCTCATCGAACGCCAGGAGTCGATCTTCGTCGACGATCTCCTGCCGGCACTGACGGCGAGCGGTGTCCGAATCGTGTCGTGGGCCGACCTCGGCACCAACGACCGCAAACTGATGTCGGCGTTCTACGACGAGCGGATCTTCCCGGTGCTCACGCCGCTCGCGGTCGATCCTGGCCACCCGTTCCCGTACATCTCCAACCTCGCGCTGAGCATCGCCGCCAACGTCGCCGACCCCGAGACGGGCGAGCGGCGCTTCGTGCGGCTCAAGGTCCCCAACGTGTTCCCCCGTCTGGTGGCGCTCGACGAAGGGCGCTATCTGCCCGCCGAGGAGCTGATCGCCGCGCATCTCGCCACCCTGTTCGTCGGCATGATCGTCGAGGAGTGGGCGGTGTTCCGGGTCACCCGCAACGCCGACCTGACGCTCGAGGAGGAAGAGGCCGACGATCTGCTCGAAGCCGTCGAGTTCGAGCTGCGGCGGCGCCGGTTCAACCGCCCGGTGCGACTCGAGGTCCAGGACTCGATCGACGACGAGGTGCTCGACCTCCTCGTCCGAGAGCTCGAGATCGACCCTCGCAACGTGTCGCGACACCGGGCGATGCTCGACCTCTCGTGTCTCATGCAACTGCACTCGATCGAGCGCCCCGACCTCAAGGACCGGCCATGGCCGCCGATCACGGCTGGCCGGATTGCCGTCGCCGAGGAGACCGACCGGCCGATCGTGTCGGTCGTGCGCGACCGGGCGTTGCTCCTCCACCATCCGTACGAGAGCTACGCCAGCAGCGTCGAGACGTTCATCGCCCAGGTCGCCGACGACCCCCGCGTGCAGAGCATCAAGATGACCCTGTACCGCGCGGGTGGCGACAGCGCGATCATCCGCAGCCTGATCCGTGCCGCCGAGCGTGGTGTGCAGGTGGCCGTCCTCGTCGAGCTCAAGGCGCGCTTCGACGAGGCAACCAACGTGCAGTGGGCCAAGCAACTCGAGCGCGCAGGCGTGCACGTCGTCTACGGCATGGTCGGACTGAAGACCCACTGCAAGGTCGCGCTCGTCGTGCGCGACGACGGCGACCAACTGCGTCGATACACGCACATCGCCACCGGCAACTACAACTCGCGCACTGCCAGGCTGTACGAGGACCTCGGGTACATCACGTGCGACAACGACATCGGGGCCGACGCCACGCAGTTGTTCAATCACCTCACCGGCTACAGCCGCTCGGAGGAGTACCGCACGTTGCTGGTGGCGCCGCGCGACCTCCGTCGTCAGCTGCTCGATCTGATCGAGAACGAAGCGGGCTTCGGCGCCGAGGGACACATCGTGTTCAAGTGCAACTCGATCGCCGACCGCACGATGATCGATGCCATGTACGAAGCGAGCGCAGCGGGCACCCGGATCGACCTCGTCGCCCGGGGCATCTGCTGCCTGCGCGCCGGCGTGCCCGGACTGTCGGAGACGATCCGGGTGCGGAGCCTGCTCGGTCGCTACTTGGAGCACAGCCGGATCTACCGGTTCGAGCACGGCGACGACGACGGCGGTCCGATCCACCTGATCGGGTCGGCCGACCTGATGCCGCGCAACCTCGACCGCCGGGTCGAGGTGCTGGTGCCGATCGTCCACCCGAAGCACCGCGAGTGGCTCGACCAGGCGCTCGAGTTCGCGCTCGCCGACGACATCGTGCGGTGGGAGCTGCAACCAGACGACGCTTGGATCCGCTGCGGCCCGACCGAGTCGTTCGAACCGAATGCCCAGGACCGCATGTACCGCTGGGCCGCCGAGCGCCAGCAAGCTTTACCGCCGGCGCTCCGCTGAGGGCCGCCGGCGCTTCGCTGACACTGCCCGTCCACGTGTGGGACGGGCGGCGAATGCCGCAACGCAGCGGATTTACCGTCCGTATCCCATCTGTTCACCTCTCGTTCAGACGGTCGGGGGCCGGTCGTCATCTTGGCTCTCTACGGTCGCCGCAGAACTACATGTTCCCGACTGAATGGAGCCAAGAGCGTGAACTTCTCTTCCAAGCGGCTGTTCTCCACCGCGATCGTCGCCTGCCTCGCCCTCGCCGCCTGCGGCGGTGACGACGACGACGATGCAACCGCTGACGGCACCGAACCACCCGCAACCGGCGGTGACGTCGAGCTCGCAGCCGGCGACGTGTTCGTCAGCGGCTCGTCGACGGTCGAGCCGATCTCGATCCGTGTCGGGGAGCTGGCCGGCGAGCTGTCGGGCGGCGAGCTCAAGGTGACCGTCGAGGGGCCGGGCACCGGCGACGGCTTCCAGAAGTTCTGCGGTGGCGAGACCGACATCTCCGACGCCAGCCGGCCGATCAAGGACGAGGAAGCGCAGGCGTGCGCCGATGCGGGCATCGAGTACGTGGAGCTCGAGGTCGCGATCGACGGCCTCACGGTCGCGACGAACCCGGCCAACGCCGACGTCGAGTGCCTCGACGTCCCCGCGCTGTACGCCCTCACCGGCCCCGAGTCGGAGGGCTTCGCCAACTGGAGCGACGCCAACGGCCTGGCGGCCGAGGTCGGATCGGCGTACGCGCCGTTCCCCGACGTCCCGCTCGTCGTCTACGGCCCAGGGGAGGAGAGCGGCACGTACGACACGTTCGTCGAGTTCGCGATCACCGACCTCGCCGAGGAGCGTGGCACGGACAACGCGACCCGCGCCGACTACACGTCGAGCGCCAACGACAACCTCATCGTGCAGGGCATCGAGTCGGCCGACACGTCGCTCGGCTGGGTGGGCTACGCCTACTACCTCGCCGAGCAGGACCGGATGAAGTCGATCGCGATCGACGGCGGCGACGGGTGTGTTGCGCCGACGACCGAGACGATCAGTGACGGGTCATATCCATTCAGCCGCAGCCTCTACATCTACGTGAACACCGCCAAGGCCGCCGAGAACCCGGCCGTCGCCTCGTTCGTCGACCTCTATCTGTCCGACGACGGCCTGGCGAAAGTGGGCGAGGCCGGTTATGTCGACCTGCCGGCCGATCGCATCCAGGCCTCCAGGGA
>DASUEW010000615.1:0-10307 GCA_036274875.1 Ilumatobacteraceae bacterium | reverse complement strand
CTCGCGTTGGAGCGGAGTCCGCACCTCCTCGGTGCGACCGAGCAACCTGGCGACGTTGCCGATCTCGGTCGCCATGCCGGTGGCAGTCACGACCGCTCGGCCGCGCCCCCGCGCGACTGCCGTGCCACTGAAGACCATGTTCACCCGATCGCCCAGGCCGGCCGGTTCAGCCAGCGGCGCGACGTCTTTGGTGACTGCCTCGCTCTCGCCGGTGAGCGACGCCTCGGCGACCATGAGTGAGGCAGCCTCGACCAGGCGGCCATCGGCGCTCACCGCGTCGCCTTCGGCCAGGAGCAGGAGGTCACCCACGACCACGTCGACGGCCGGAACACGTTCCTCGCGTCCGTCGCGCATGACGCCGGCCGTGGCCGCCGCCATGCGGCGCAGCGCGGCGACCGCCTGCTCCGCGCGCGCTTCTTGCACGTAGCCGAGGACGGCGTTCGCGCACACGATGAACAGGATGACGATGACCTCGAAGGGCACCTCCTCGCGGCCTTCGAGGATCCAGGCGACGAACGACACGACGACGGCACCGAGTAGCAGGTAGATCAACGGGTCGGCGAACTGCGCGAGGAGTTTGTGCCACTTCGGTACGGCCGCCGCGGCGTCGAGTTGGTTCGGCCCGTCGCGCGCCAGCCGAGCCGCCGCCACCGCGGACGTCAGTCCGAGCTCGACGTCGGTCTCGAGTTCGGCGGCGACTTCCGATACGGTCCGCCGCCACGCTTCGGGTGGCGCCATCGCGCCATTTCTAGGTTGCGTCGACTCGGGCGACAAGCGGGATCAGTCGGCTCGCGACGATCAGGCTGTCGCCGGGACCGGGCTCTCGCGGTGCGAGACGAGGATCTCGGCGGTCACCGGCCGGACGAGATCGGAGAGGTCTGCCGCCAGGTAGACGAGCAGGTCGTCGATGCTCACGGTGCCGACGAACCGTCCCTGACGCACCACCGCGAGGCGGCGCACGGCATTGGCACGGAACAAGGCGAATGCCTTGTGGAGGTCGTCGTCGGCGTCGATGGTGATCACGGGCGACGTCATCAGTCCGTCCACCCGGGAATCCGACGGCAGGCCGCGGGCGAGACCGCGCCGGACGAGATCACGGTCCGTCACGATGCCGACCAACTCACCATCGTCGACGACCGCCAGCGATCCGATTCCGGACTGCTCCATGATCGCCGCCGCGTCGCGGATCGTACGCTCCGGACCGATGCCAACGCCCGAGCGCCGGACAGCTTCAATCGTGCGCATCAGGTGCCCCTCTCTTGGTCGTGCAGGTCGCTCTCGCGCCTATCGTCCCGCTGCCCGCATCGCGCTCGATAGGGCCGAAGGTCATCACGACCGGCCGTCGGCCGGGGAGTCCGCCTCAGACCGTGCGCTGAGACGTGATGGGCATCCCCAGCTCACCGTTCCAGTCGTCCCACGGCTGCGCGTTCTGCGCATACCCGCCGCTCGCGCTCCATCCTCCGTCGACGTTGAGCACTGCGCCCGTGACGAAGCTCGAGGCGTCGGAAGCCAGGAACAGGAACGGGCCGACCAGTTCGGGGAGCTCTCCCATTCGCCGCATCGGGGTACGACTGCGCATCCAGTCGGCCATCCCCGAGTCCTCGAGCAAGGCACGAGTCATCTCGGAGATGAAGAAGTTCGGGGCCAGGGCGTTGACGCGCAGGTTCCGGTCGCCCCACTCGCACGCCAGCAGCTTGGTGAGCTGGTTGACGCCGCCCTTGGCCGCGAAGTACCCCGCCGTGCGGTTCTCGGAACCGGCGTTGCCGAAGATCGACGAGAGGTTGATGACGCTGCCACCGCCACCGCGCAGCATCTCTGGTGCCGCGGCGCGCGTGACGTTGAACAATCCGATGAGATCGGTGTTGACCATCCTGGCGAACATCTCCGGCTCGCACCGTTCGGTGCGCACCAGCCGATCGTCGGCCCAACCGGCGTTGTTCACGAGCACGTCGATGCGACCGAACGACTCCATCGTGCGTTGCACGACGCGCTCGCAGTCATCGTATGACGTGACGTCACCGGGAACGGCCAGGCATCGCCGACCGAGGCCTTCGACGAGCTCCTTGGTCACTGCCAACTTGTCGGCGGAGCGGGCGGTCACGACCACGTCGGCGCCGGCGGTGGCGAGGATCTCGGCGAACAACACCCCGAGCCCGTAGGAGGCTCCGGTGACCAGTGCCACCTTGCCGTCGAGCCGGAAGATGTCGACCAGATCGAGGCGCGGGGCGCCACGTCCGTCCCGATCAGGGGGTGCCGGATCAGGCATCGGGTGCTCCGGCGTAGCGGTCGCGGAGCTCGCGCTTGATGATCTTGCCGCTCACGGTCTTGGGGAGCTCGTCGACGAAGATGACGCGCTTGGGCTTCTTGAAGCCGGCGAGGCGATCGCGTGCGGTTGCGATGATCTCGGCCTCGGTCGCCGTGGTGTCGGGGCGCAAGACGACGACCGCGGTGACGTTCTCGCCCCACACCGGGTCGGGGAGGCCGACGACGGCTGCTTCCGAGACGGCCGGATGGGTGTACAACACCTCTTCGACCTCGCGGCTGTACACGTTCTCGCCACCGGTGATGATCATGTCCTTCATGCGGTCGACGATGTAGAAGAAGCCCTCCTCGTCACGGCGCGCCATGTCGCCGGTGTGGAACCATCCGCCCTCGAACGCCTTGGCGGTGCCCTCCTCGTTGCGGAAGTAGCCCTTGAGCACCTGCTCGCCACGGATGACGATCTCGCCGACGACACCAGGCGGACACTCGTTCATCCCATCGTCGACGACTTTGACGTCGGCGAGGCACATCGGCGTCCCGCAGGACGCGAGCAGGTGCTCCTCGCCGTCGACCGCTCGCTCGTGGGCCGACTTGGGGAACGTCAGCACGTTGCCGCCCAGCTCGGTCATGCCGAAGCCCGAGTACACGATCGGACCGAAGCGCTTGATCGCGGCGCGCAGGACCTCGACCGGCATCGCGGCTGCCCCGTACCCGATGCCGCGCAGCGTGTCGAGCCGGTAGTCGTGGAGCTTCGGGTGCTGCAGCACCATGTTGAGCATCGTCGGGGCCAACGCCGTGCCGGTGATGCCGTGCTCGTCGACGAGCCGCATCCACAGCTCGGGCTCGAACATCGGGGTCAGGACGATCCGACCGCCACGCATGTGGGTGACGGGCACGGTGTAGCCCGCGACGTGGCAGAGGGGGAACGCGACCAGGTTCCGCTCGTCGGGCTGCGGCTCGTACTCGATCACCGACTCCAGGAGGGCCACGGTGAGGTTGCGGTGGGTGAGCATCGCCCCCTTGGGAAAACCGGTGGTCCCACTCGTGTACAGCAACCAGGCGGTCGAGTCCTCGTCGACGTCGCGGGGTGGTTCGTCGGAGCTCGCCGCGCCGACGAGGTCGGCGTAGCTCGGATAGCGACCGGCCTCGGTGTCCCCGATCACGATCACGTGCTGCATCGTGGCGATGTCACCGAGCAGTGGCTCGATGTGCTCGAGGTACTTCTGCTCGACGATGAGCACCCGTGCCTCGGCGTTGTTGAGGATCCACACCCACTCTTTCGGATGGAGCCGGTAGTTGAGGAACGTGAGCGCCATCCCCGCGGCGGGAACGCCGTAGTAGCACTCGACGTACTCGGGGATGTTCTCGGCGAGGATTCCGACCCGGTCGCCTGGGTCGGCGAGCTCGAGCATCGCGTTGGCGACCCGCCATGAGGAGTCGCGCAGCTCGCCGAACGTCACGGATCGGTCACCCGTGACGATCGCCGTGCGCGACGGTGTCTTGCGCCCGTTCAACCGGACGATGTCACTCAGCAGCATCGGCCCCCCAGTCGTGTTCCGGAGTTGACAACAGTATCAAGTTCGTCGATTGCGCTCGGCACGTCCGACGGGCGGCGCCTCGGCCGGGCCGGTCGGTTCGGGCCTGTCTCGGTGATACGGGATCCCGAGAGCGTTGCAGTACAGCCTCGTCAGCTGGATGACCGCCTCGTCGCGATCGTAGGGCTCGCCGAGGACGATCCACACGTACGCCGAGCGGTCGACCATCGAGCCGAGCGCGCTGGCGGCGTAGGCGGGGTCGATGCGCTCGTCGACCGTGCCGTGCTGCTGCCAGCGGCGGATCGATTCGGCGCCGCGCTGAACCCAGAACCGCCGGCTCGCGCGGCGTACTGCCGCCAGGCGGGGATTGAACGTCGCCACCTGCTCGAGCACCGCCATCATCCGCGCGTTGGCCTCGTAGGCCTTGAGATATCCCCTGTTGGCACGCTCGATGCGCTCACTCACGTGCCCACTCGCCGGCACGTGCGGCTCCTCGTCTGCGATCCGCTGAAAGTCCCGCAAGAGGGCGTCGGCGACCTCGGCGAAGATCTCCTCCTTGGAGCTGAAGTAGGTGTAGAACGTGCCGTGCGCGACGCGGGCCCGTCCCGCGATGTCGCCGACGTTGGTGTCGAGGTAGCCGCGCTTCTCGAACAGCGAGCGCGCGGCTTTGACCAACATCGATCGCGTGCGTGCTCCTCGCGCCGTGAGTGGCGCGGCCGGCAGTGGCGTGGTGCCCTCGACTCCCACGGTCTCTTCGGCGATCACAGAGCCACCGCCAGCCTTGCGCGCAGGCACCCGGACATCCTACCTGCCCGAACATGACACTGTCGTCGGATCCCTGGCGGCCGTCGGGATGGGAGAACTACGATCAGTCGCGGGCACACGCGTGCACCACGTTGACGCCAAGGGGGCCGCCATGATCACCAAGCAGGGAAGAACGCCCACGATCATGCCGTTCGACATGTCGGGAGTCGAGCGCTCCGACGACGGCGTATTGCGATACACGGGACTTCCGCAGTCGCTGCTGCACATGTTTCGCGACTCCGTCGCGCGGACCCCCGACCGCGAGTGCATCGTGGTACTCGGAGGTGAGCGGGTGACGTACCAGCAGGTCTGGGACCGAGCGGCGCGAGTGGCGGGTGGGCTCGCGGCTGGTGGCCTGCGGAGGGGCGACCGCGTTGCCAACCGTCACGGCAACAGTCTCGAATGGTGCCTCGGGTTCTGGGGCACGCTGATGGCCGGCGGCGTCGTGGTACCCGTCAACACGAGGTTCTCCGAGGCCGAGGTGGAGTACGTCGTCTCCGATTCCGGAGCGGCGGTCGTGCTGACACCCGACGCACCGCTGCCCGACGGTGAACCGCTCGTGGTCGACGACGTCGAGCCCAGTTCGCTGGCCGCCATCTTCTACACGAGTGGCACGACGGGATTCCCAAAGGGGGCGATGACGTCGCACGAGAACTTCTTGTCGAACAGCGAGACCTGCAAGCGCATCATGCAGTTGCCGCCCGATACCCACCTGCGCAACCTCGTGTCGGTTCCGCTGTTCCACGTCACCGGGTGCAACAGCCAGCTCATCATCACCACCCAGCTCAATGGCACCACGGTGATCATGCCCGCCTTCGAGATCCAGGCCTTCCTGAAGGCCGTCGTCGACGAGCAGATCAACATTCTCACGTCGGTCCCTGCCATCTTCTGGCTGGCGATGAGTCAGCCGAACTTCGCCGACATCGACGTGAGCAACGTCCGCTGGGTCACCTACGGCGGCGCGCCAACCGCGCCCGATGTGGTGGCCAAGCTGCGCTCGTCGTTCCCCAATGCCCGGTTGGGCAACGGCTTCGGGCTCACCGAGACATCGTCGGTGTCGACGTTCCTACCCGACGAGTACGCCGAGGTCCGACCCGAGACGGTGGGCTTCACGGCCCCGCCCGTCGAGGTCGACCTGCACGACGTCGACGAGTCCTCGGGCGTGGGGGAGCTGCTGATCCGCGGTCAGAACGTCGTGTCAGGGTATTGGAACAAGCCGGAGCAGACCGCGGAGACGTTCGTCGACCACTGGTTGCACACCGGCGACCTGGCCCGCGTCGACGACGAAGGCTTCGTGCAGATCGTCGATCGCATGAAGGACATGGTCAACCGCGGCGGCGAGAACGTCTACTGCGTCGAGGTCGAGAACGCCCTCGTCCAGCACCCGGACGTGTTCGAGGTCGCGGTGATGGGCGTACCCGACGAGATGATGGGGGAGAAGGTCGGGGCGATCATCGTTCCCCGCCCTGGCACCAACCCCGATCCGCAGGAGATCAGGGCGTTCGTGAAGGCGCACATCGCCGACTTCAAGGCGCCGCAGTTCATCACGTTCCGGCCCGACCCGTTGCCGCGCAACGCGGGAGGCAAGGTGCTCAAGCCGGTGCTTCGCAAGGAAGCCACCTGGGGCGAGCAGCTGCGCTGACGGCGCGCGTCCCGTTCGTGCCGGCTCAGGGATCCGGTACGAAGCCTTCGCGGCCGGTCCCGGAGTCGGCGAGGTTGGCCATCTGTGTGCCGTCGAGGTAGTAACGGCGGTGCCAGATGCCCGTGCCATCCTCGTCGCCGACCGGCATCCGCCACGTCGAGACGCGGCTGTCGCCGACGAGTGACACTGCGATCAGGGCGCGGGGTTGGTCGATCGTGGCGTCCACGTAGGCGTCTGCTGCCTCGGCTGGCACGTAGCGCTTGGCGGTGCTCCGGTAGAGGTCGCGCCATTCGTCGTCGTCACCGAGATCGTGCACGATGCGAGCCGTGCCTCGCACCGTGACCTTGCGATACGGCAGCGGGTCTTCGTCGATCGACAGTCCGACGCGCGGGTCGCGGCGAATGTTGGCGAGGAACGCCGACGGCCCGCGCGGGGTGAACAGGAGATCGTCCCCCTGCCGGATGAACCAGATCGGCACCACGCGCGGGAACCCGTCGTCGTCGACGGTTGCCAGACGGAGCAGGTGACCTGGCTCGTCGAGGAACGCATCGATCTCGGCGGCGGACAGTTGAGGCATCAGAAGAGCTCCCAGTACGAGTCGCGGTTGCGCATCTCGTCGACCGACTCCTCGAGGATCACCCGGCCGGACCGCATGACGTAGACGCGGTCGACGATGCGCAACGCCTGACCCACGTTCTGTTCGAGCAACAGCACCGCGAGCCCCTCTTCGTCGGCGAGCCGGCGGACGGTGTCGAAGATCTGGTGCACCACCGCAGGAGCGAGCCCGAGCGACGGCTCGTCGAGCATCAGCAGGGTCGGGCTCGCCATCAACGCCGTGCCGAGGCTGACCATCCGCTGCTGTCCGCCGGACATCGTCCCCGTCAACTGACCGGCGCGGTCGACGAGGATCGGGAACAGATCGCGGACGAGTTGCAGACGGCGCGACCGGCGATCCGGATCGGGATCGTTGGCAGCGCCGAGCAGCAAGTTGTCGTCGACCGTGAGGTCGGCGAACACGAACCGCTCCGACGGGATCATCGCCATCCCGGCCTTGACGTTGGCGCGGGAGCTCGAGCGAGTGGCGTCGCGGCCCTTGAACTCGATGCGGCCGCCGATGACCGGGTTCAGACCGAGGATCGTGCGGATCGTGGTGGTCTTGCCACTGCCGTTGTGACCGAGCACGCCGACGATCTCACCCTCGTGCACCGTGAGGTCGACGTCGAACACCACCTGCTTGCGTCCGTAGCCGGCTTGCAGTTGATCGACGCGGAGCACGATCGACGGCGACACACCTGCCGGCGCGTTGCGAGTCTCAGGACGTCCCAAAGTAGGCCTCCGCGAGTCGCGGGGTGTTCGTGAGCTCGGCGATCGTGCCTGCGGCCGTGATCTCGCCGAGCTCCATGAAGTACGTGTGATCCGCGAGCCGGCCGACGACGTGCAGGTTGTGTTCGACGACGCAGACGGTACGTCCCTGCTCGCGCACGGTTTCGATCAGGTCGAGGATCGTGTCGACCCACCGGGTGTCGATGCCCGACGCCGGCTCGTCGAGCAGCAGCACCTCGGCCTCGGTTGCCAGCACCCGCGCCAGCGAGACGAGCTTGGTCTGCCCGTACGACAGGGCGCCGGCGGGCACGTCGGCGAAGTCGGCCATGCCGACAAAGCCCAACCAGTCCATCGCGGCCGTTCGCGTCTGCTCCTCGACGGCGACGACACGCCGGTGCGCGAAGGCGAGCGTGGCGAAGTTCTCGCCCGCCTGGTGCTGCACGGCCATCATCACGTTCTGGAGGCAGGACAGCCGGTTGAACAGCCGCACGTCCTGGTACGAGCGCACCAGACCCTTGCGCGCCACCTGCGCCGGGTTGAGCCCGACCAGCTCGTCCCCGTTCAGCATCACCGAGCCGGAATCGGGCGCGATGGCGCCGGTGAGGAGGTTGAACACCGTTGTCTTTCCCGCACCGTTCGGGCCGACGAGCGCAGCGATCGTGCCGCGACGGAGCTCGATGTGGAGGTCGTTGGCGGCGACGATGCCGCCGAAGCGCTTGCCGACACCGCTGGTCTCGAGCACGACGGGCGCGTCGAGCCACTTCTGGTGGCGATCGATCTCGCTGTCGGAGTCCTGCCCCGATTGCACACCTTCGGCGCCTCTATCTGGCAAGCCTTCGGCGCCGCGTTCGTGCACGCCGATGCTCTTGGGCACCCAACCCTCGACCATCTCGACTCGATCGCGGCGCGCCCGTTCGCCGCGCAGCCACCTCCAGATCGAGAAGCCTTCCGGCAGAGCGCCCTGCGGCCGGACGCGCATCAGCACCGCCAGGGCAAGCCCGTAGACGATGAGCTGCACGATGCTGGCCCGGGCGGCCTCGATCTTCACGACCCGACGCAGCACCGGTTCGAGCAGCACGACGACTGCCGCGCCGAGAACCGTGCCGGTCAGGTTGCCCATCCCGCCGAAGATCACGATCGCGAAGATCGTCAACGCGAACGCGAACCCGAACACGCTCGGCGTCGCCAGTTGCAGCCACGCGGCGAGCAGCGCGCCGGCGAAGGCGGCGAGTGCCGACGAGATGCCGAACACGGCGACCTTGTACCCGAACACGTTCTTGCCGAGCGCCTGCGTCGCGACTGGGTCCTCGCGAATGCCCTTCAAGACCCGCCCGACTGGCGACTCACCGATCCGCCGGCAGATCGCGTACACCGTCAGCATCGCCACCAGCGATGGCAGCACCCAGTCGTGGGGCTCGCGCAGGTGCCAGCCGAACAGGTTCGGAGTTGGCAGTCCGATCAGCCCGAACGTCCCACCCATCGATGGCGTCGCGACGAGCAGGCCGAGGATCACCGACGACACCGCCAGCGTGAGCAGGATCAGGTACTCGACGGTGAGCTTGAGGGCCGGCAGCGCAACGATGCTGCCGATCACGAACGCCAACGCCATGCCGATGACGGTGCCGATCAGGAAGTTCCAACCGTGGGTGAGCGAGAGGTAACCCATCGCGTAGCCGCCGATCGCTCCGAATGACGCGTGCGCAACCGAGACCTGCCCGGCGTAACCGAGGAGCAGATTCAGCGACAGGGCGAGCGTGGCGTAGATCAGGACCTGGTCGAGGTAGTTCAGCCAGAGCTCCATCGTCAGGCCCTCATGATCGGCCGGCGGAAGCGGGCGGTGAACGCGCTCGAGCGCACGGCGAGCACAGTGAGGTAGCCGACGAGCACGACGAAGACGGCCGTCTGCGTCCACCGCACGGAGAGCCAGATCGACGAATACTGCTCGACGAGCGCCACGAGGATGCCGGTGACGAAGACCCGGACCGGGGAGCGGGCCGTACCGGCAAGGAAGGCGACGACGAAGGCGTAGATGATCGGCGACGTGCCCATGGCGGGGTCGACCGTGAACTTGAGGGCGTACCAGATGGCCGCGACCCCGGCGCAGATCGTGCCGAGGAAGAAGCAGATCACGTACGTCGCATCGGCGTCGATGCCGATCGTGCGGGCGAGGTCGGGGTTGACGCGGGTGGCCTTGATCCGCCTCCCGAGCGCGGTGTAGCGCAACGTGAGAGCCAGCAGGATCGTGATGACGATCCCGCTCGCGGCCTGCCACACGTCGAAGTTGAGGAACACGGTGTCCCACACGTGATAGGCCTTCTTCGTCGGACCGAAGTAGGCCTGCGTCTCCGAACCCCAGAACAGCCGCACCAGGTTGTCGCCGGCGATGCCGAGGCCGAGGGCGGCGACGAACACGGCAAGCAAGGCGGTCGGCCCGGCGTTGGCGGCGAGCGGCCGGTACACGAGGCGCTCGATCGCGGCGCCGACGACGGCGGCTACCAGCACCCCGAGCACGGCCGACGGCCAGAACGGCAGGTCGACCCGGAACGTGAACGTGAACGCCATGTACGCCGCGAACGTGTACGTGAACCCGTACGCGAAGTGGAACCGCCCGGTCACGCCGAGGATCAGCGCGAAACCGACGCCGAGCAGGCCGTAGCTGCAACCCCTGAAGAACCCGTCGACCGTCAGTTGGCGCAGCGTCTCCGCGTCAACAGCCAAGATCACGAATGTGACTTCCCTTC
>DASUEW010000614.1:0-7677 GCA_036274875.1 Ilumatobacteraceae bacterium | reverse complement strand
CCGATGGTTGGACGGCTGCCACGAGCGACACACCGCCGGTCGTCGTCGTGCCCGCGAGCACGACCCGCCGGACGCCCGCCTGCTGACGGACCGCGACCGCCAGGTCGCGCAGGTCCGAAGGCGTCAGGTCGTCGACGCGGGCCACGACCACACCGTCGGGCGCGGCCGCCGCCAGCTCGCCGGCCCGGCCCATCGCCAACTGTGCGCGCAGCGATCTGTTCTCGTCCTCCAGTGCCTTGATCTGGGCGACTCGCTTCTCCGCGCTCTCCTTGACGGTCGACGGGGTCGAGCCGAGGACGTCGGCGACGTCGCCGATGTTGCGCTCGAGCTCCTGGAACAACGCCACGCTGTTCGCACCGGTCACCGCTTCGATGCGACGCAGGTTCGAACCGATCGACGACTCGCTGACGACCTTGATCGTGCCGATGTCGCCCGTGGCACGCACGTGCGTGCCGCCGCACAACTCGACCGAGCTACCCGCCTCGAGCACCCGCACGATGTCGCCGTACTTGTCGCCGAAGAACGCGATCGCACCGAGCGCCTCGGCCTCGTCCTTGGTGGTCTCGAACGCTCGCACGGGCGCGTTGGCGAGCGTCTCGCCGTTGGCCAGCCGTTCGATCTCGGTGATCTCCTCCGCGGTCACGGCCGCGTAGTGCGAGAAGTCGAACCGCAAGCGGTCGGGACCCACCCAGGAACCGGCCTGTTTGACGTGCTCGCCGAGCACGTTGCGAAGCGCCCAGTGCAGGACGTGGGTGCCGGTGTGGTTCTTGCGGATCGCGTTGCGCCGATCGGTGTCGATCGAGGCCGTCGCGGTCTGTCCGGCCGACAGCGTGCCGGCGGTGACACGCGCGATGTGGCGGCGCAATCCCGGCAGCGCGTACGTCGTGTCGAGCACCTCGGCCACACCGGTCTCGGTGGTGATGGTGCCGGTGTCGCCGATCTGGCCGCCACTCTCGGCGTAGAACGGCGTGCGGTCGAGGAAGATCTCTATGTCGCCGCTGCCGTCGGGCACGTCGATCACCGCCAGCACCCTGCTCTCGGTGGTGTCGGCGCTGTACCCGAGGAACTCGGTGACGCCGAACTGCTCGACGACCTCGCGGTACTCGTCGATGAGGGCGTCGTCGACGACACCTTTGCGTGCTGCCTTGGCCCGGATGCGCTGCGCCGCCATCTCGGTCTCGAAGCCGGCCACGTCGACACCGATGTCGCGCTCGCCGGCGATCTCCTGGGTCAGCTCGAGTGGGAAGCCGTACGTGTCGTGGAGCAGGAAGGCGGTCGGACCCGACAGCTCCCGCGTTCCGCCACCGAGCTCGCCGTCGAGGCCCAGCTCATCTTCGAGAATGGCCAATCCGGTCCGCAGCGTGTGCCGGAACCGCTCCTCCTCCTTCGTCAGCACGCCAACGATGAAGTCGCGGTTCTTGATGACGTCGGGATAGGCGTTCCCCATCACGTCGATCGCCGTCTCGGCCAGGCGCGGCATCACCAGCTGGTTCGTACCGAGCAGGTATGCGTAGCGAATCGCGCGGCGAAGGATCCGGCGCAGCACGTACCCGCGCCCCTCGTTCGATGGGAACACCCCATCGCTCACGAGCATCGTCGACGACCGTGCGTGCTCGGCGAGCACGCGCATCGCGAAGCTGTCGCGATCGTCGTAGTCGCCGCTGCGATACGACTTGCCCGTGATCGAGCACGCGGTGTCGAGCAACGGCTGCAGCAGGTCGGTCTCCCACACCGCGTCGACGCCCTGCATGAGCGTGAGGATCCGCTCCAGCCCGGCGCCGGTGTCGATCGACGGGCGGGGCAGTGGGGTGCGACTGCCGTCGGGAGCCTGGTTGTACTGCATGAACACCAGGTTCCAGAACTCCATGTAGCGATCGCCGTGCGGATCGCCGAGCGGGCCGCCATCGGGGCCGAAGGACGGTCCGCGGTCGAGGTGGAGCTCGCTGCACGGTCCGCACGGGCCGGTGTCGCCCATCTGCCAGAAGTTGTCCGCGTCGCCGAGGCGCTGGATGCGCTCGATCGGAACGCCCACCTGCTCGTGCCAGATCGCCTCGGCCTCGTCGTCGCTGTCGTGGACGGTGACCCACATCCGGTCGCCGTCGAACCCCCACACGTCGGTGACGAGCTCCCAGCTCCAGGGGATGGCGAGCTCCTTGAAGTAGTCGCCGAAGCTGAAGTTGCCCATCATCTCGAAGAACACGAGATGGCGCTTGGTGCGCCCGACGTCGTCGAGGTCGTTGTGCTTTCCGCCGGCGCGCGCGCACTTCTGCGA
This sequence comes from Ilumatobacteraceae bacterium, assembly GCA_036274875.1. Taxonomy (GTDB): domain Bacteria; phylum Actinomycetota; class Acidimicrobiia; order Acidimicrobiales; family Ilumatobacteraceae; genus JALOLG01. The sequence continues at coordinate 5,405 of DASUEW010000614.1, read as the reverse complement.
GCTCACCGCGCGTCGAAACGGGGCCGCCTCGTCACCGACGAAGTACGACTTGAACGGCACCATCCCAGCGACCGTGAACAACACGGTCGGGTCGTGCGGGATGAGGCTGGCCGACGGCACGATGGCGTGGTCCTTGGCCGCGAAGAACTGCCGGAACGAGTCACGGAGTTGGTCGGCGTTCATCGGCTGTGTCACGCATCCGAGCCTACCGACGCCTGTACTCTGCGGCTCCGTGGGTAAACGGCCGACCGGTACCGTCAACAACAACCACAACGTCCACGAGTTCATCTCCTTCGAGGACCCTGAGGAGCAACGGACCTGGGAGTTCGACGCCACGTTCCTGCGGTCGAACTACAAGTGCATCTACGGCGAGGGCTGCCAGGGCGTGCTCGACGGGCCGGCCGAGGAGCTGCAGCAGGGGTGCTGCAGCTATGGCGCTCACCTCATCGACGACGACGACGTGCAGATCGTCGTGAGGGCGTTCGTTCGCGTCAAGCCCGAGCAGATGCAGTTCCACGCCAAGGCCGTGCGCGGCGGGTTCATGCGTGCCGGCGATCCCGATGGTGACGGGGCGCCGACGACCATCACCCGTCTCGTCGACGACGCGTGCATCTTCCTGAACCGACCCGGGTTCGAGGGAGGCGTCGGCTGCGCGCTTCACATCGCGGCTCTGGAAGCCGGCGAACGGCCGCTCGACTGGAAGCCGAACGTCTGCTGGCAGGTGCCGATCCGTCTCGAGCACCAGACCGACGACAACGGCCACGTCACGTCACGTCTGCGGGAGTGGAAGCGCCGCGACTGGGGCGACGGTGGCAACGACTTCCACTGGTGGTGCACCGAATCCCCGGAGGCGTTCGTCGGCCGCGAGCCGGTCTACAAGTCGAGCCGCGACGAGATCACCGAGCTCGTCGGTGCCCACATCTACGACCTGATGGTGGAGCAGCTCGAGCGCCCGCGATGGACCCCGCTCCCCCATCCCGCCGTCCGTCGCCGACAGCCGTGAGCTGCGACACGCGCCTCAGTCGTCGGAGTCGTCGTCGTCGTCGAAGCTGACGCCGTACTTCTCGGCGAGCGCGGCGTACTCGTCGTCGTCGGGGGAACTGGACTCCTGCGAGCGATCACCAAACCCCAGGTCAAAGGCTCCAGGGCCGGATTGCTTCAGCTTGCGCGCCTCTTCGAAGCGACGATGACGACCCTTCTTCACGACAGGGCTCCCAGGGCTAGAGAATTGACATTGCTCCCAAGACTACCGGATCACCCCTGCCCACCGACGGTATGGACCGTCACGGCAGGTCGACGAGCTTCAGGGCGCCCTTGCCACCGAACGTCAGCGCCGCGTGCCCGGCCACGAGGCGGCGAACCCCACTGCCGAGCAGTTCGGCGCGCCAACCGGACGCCAGGCGGGCATCGGCGTCGCCGCGGAGCAACGCCACGAGGTCGGCTCGCGTCGCCAGCAACGAGGTGTCGATCCGCTCGTCGCGCGCCACCTGGCTCACCCACGCCGACACCAGCGTCACGGCCGGGCGCAGCTCACGCTCGAGATCCTCGACCCCGGCCCGCTGCACGGGTGGCTCCGCCGCCAGCCCGTCACGCACCGCTTGCAGGATCTCCCCGGCGATCACGCCCCTGCTGAAGCGCTCGTCGACCCCCCTGGCCTGACCGAGGTCGCGCTCGGTCGTCGGTTGGCGTTGGGCGATCCCCAGGATCGCGAGATCGGAGAGTACGTGGCGCACCGGGGTGTCGGTCGACATCGCCCGCCGCTCGCGCCATGCGGCGACCGCCTGCGCCACGGCACGCGCGCGCGGGCGCAGAGAACGGGCGTCCTTCAGCTTCGTCCACGCGTCGTCGGGATCGGCGGGCGCGCACGACTTGGACAACAGCTCCGCACACGCGTCGTAGAGCCATTCGAGACGGCCGAGCTCGGCGAGCCGGGCGGACAGCCGGTCGTGTGCTTCGAGGAGATAGGCGACGTCGGCCGCCGCGTACGTGCATTGATCGACGGTGAGTGGGCGCCGGAGCCAGTCGGTGAGACGATCGCCCTTGGCGGGACTGATGCCGAGCTCGCCTTGCAGCAAGGCGACCAGCGACGGGGTGCCGTAGCCGACGAAGCCGCCTGCGACCTGCGTGTCGAACAACCGACGCGGCACACATCGGACAGCGTGGGTGAGAACGTCGAGGTCCTGCTGCGCGGCGTGAAGGACCGCGAGCGCGTCGGACTCGAACAGGCGCCCGAGGGCCTGCACGTCGACCGCCAGCGGGTCGACCAGAACGAGCTCGCCGGGCCAGGAAAGCTGCAGCAACGCCAGCTTCGGGTAGTACGTGCGCTCCCGATGGAACTCCGTGTCGAGCGCGTAGCGGGGCTCGACGACGAGCCTGTCGATGACCGAACCCAACTCGGCGTCGGTGTCGACCCACCGATATGCGTGCGTTGGACTGACCGCGGTGCGGCTCACGAGTCGGCGATCTCGACGATCTCGACGACCTCGACCGTGCGACCGGACATCTGCCACGCCAGCGTGCCTCCGGCGACGTTCACCGCCTCGACGCCTTGCTCGGCGAGGAACTCACATGCCCGCAGGCTCCTCCCGCCGGACCGGCAGATCACGTACGCCGGGCCTTCACCTCTGAACAGCCCGACGTTGTCGGGAACCGTTCCGAGGGCGACGTGAACCGCACCGGGCACGTGGCCGCTGTCGAACTCGTCGTGCTCACGCACGTCGATCAGCCGCGAACCGGTCGCCAACCGTTCGGCGAGCTCATCGACGCTGATCTCACTGATCGCCATGTCGCAACGCTATCGACGCGATCGACTCGGTGTGCCGTCACCGAGGTCGCCGGGGGTGTTGACGTTGCGCATCGCGGCCGGATCGACGGCGACCTCCACGATGTCGAGCAGCCCGAGCGCGGTGTGGAGCGCCCGCTCGCCCGTGGCGAAGATCGCCGTCAGCGGGTCGAGGGCGCGATGGTTCCAGCGGGCGAGCGCGGGCTCGAGCCGGTCCGTCGTGGCCACCACGGCGTCCGCACGATCGGCGCCACGTGCGTCGCGTATCGCTCGGACCGTGGCCGCGTCGAGGTCGGGCAGATCACATGCGGCGACGACGACGTCGCCGCCAACATCGATCAGTGCCGTGATCACGCCGCCCAACGGACCTTCGCCGGGCCACCGATCCTCGACGATCGGATACGCGATGTCGTCGGGCAGCAGCACCATGTCACTCGGCCCGGTGTCATTCGGTATGGCGCCGATCAACCGCACCGGAGCGCACCCCGCGGCGCTCAGCGCCCCCGCCACCCTGACCGCCATCGGCGAGCCATCCACGCCGATCAGCGCCTTCGGGCGCCCCATCCGTCGGCTCGCGCCGCCGACCAGCACGGCGCCGGCGACAGGCGCCCCGGCACCGGATGTCACGTCAACTGGATCGGTCATCTGGCTCGGCGGGTACGCCCGAGGGGTCGAGCTGGGCGAGGAACATCGCGCAACGCTCCGCCTCGTCGGTCTCGCCGATGACTGTTGCCATGCGCTGCAGGCCCAGCAGCGACCGCAGGAAGCCGTGGTTCGACGGCTCCGACCATCGCACGTAACCCGAGCCCCGCCATCCGCTGGCCCGCAACGCGTCGAGACCGCGGTGGTATCCGATGCGGTATGCGGCGTAGCGCTCGACAGGATCGCGTCCGACGTCGCCCAGTGCCGCCCATGCCTCGAGCACGCGAGGATGGTCGGCAACGACCGCCGCAACCGCGTCACGCGGCGACGGTTCACCAAGGGCATCGGCGAGCCGCTGACGGATCGCCGGTTCGAGCTCGGGGAGCACCGTCGACGGCAGGCCTTCTGACATCGCGATCGAATGCTCGCTCACGGATGGGCACTCTACGTTCGCGTCCCCGCCGTATCGTGATCGCATGCTCGCGCTGTCGCTCCAATCCGCCAGGAACTTTGCGATCATCGCCGTCGTCGTTCTCGTCGCCATGGCGATCGCCTCGGCGTGGCTGATGAAGTCGATCGCCCAGAAGGTCGCGCTGGTGGTCGTGCTCGGTCTGCTGGCGGTGCTCGTCTGGACCCAGCGGGCGTCGCTCGACGACTGCGCCAAACGCATCAGAGCCGACCGTGCCGCCGGTGCTACCGCGGAGGTCGGCACCGACACGACGTGCACGTTCCTCGGCCAGGACATCACGATCAAATCGAGCTGAAGTGTCCCCCGTGACCAACCCGTGAAGCCAGCTCGCAGATCGCCGCGGCGACAGCTTCGGGATGCGTGTTCGGACCGAAGTGTCGGGCCTCCTCGACTGCCACGACCCGGCAGTCCGGAAGCTCGCGCACGAGGTACTCGGTGCCCGCACGATGGTGCGCCGCACCACGCTCGCCGTAGATCGCGACGACCGGCGCGGCGACATCGCCCGCCGACCACGGGGCGTGCTCGCGCAGATCGACGAGTTCGCCGACCATCGCCGGGCCCTCCGACCGTCGGGCGGCGCGAGTCGATGGCGGGAGCTTCTCCCACCGGGCGTCGCTGATCAACCGCCGTACGAACCGCTCGGCCGCGTCGCCGGGATCGCCCCTCGTCGCGATCGCATCGGCGCCGGCCGTCGTTCCCGGCCACCAGTCGAGCCATGACAACGGGGTCTCGTACACCGCGACGGCGACGACCTGCTGCGGGTGCCGTGCCGCAGCCGCCAGTGCCACGTTCCCGCCGTAGCTGTGACCGAACACGAGCGCCCGGCGGCCCTCCAGCAGCCCGACCAGGTCGTTCACCTGGTGCTCGACGTCGAACGGGCCGGGATGCGACAGCGATCGCCCGTAGCCGCGCCGGTCGTAGCGAAGGACCCTGAACGCGTCGTCGAGGCACCGGCTGAGGCGCAGCATCCCTGCCGAACGGTCCATCGTGCCGTGCACGAGCACGACCAACGGAGCCTCGACCCCACCGGTCTCGTGGAACCACAACCTCATGCGACCTGGATGATGCGTAGCACGTCAGCGGCGGCGGTGCTCTGGCGATCAGGCGCCCCCGCCAGCACCAGGACCGTGTCGCCGGCGGCGATCTTGCCCTGGTCGAACGCCGTCTGGACCGCGAACCACACCATCTCGTCGGTGGTGGTGTACGTGTCGACCTCGATCGGGTCGACGCCCCACGACAGCGTCATCCGGTTCACCGTCGATGCGAGCGGTGACAGACCGATCAGCTGTGCCTGGGGTCGGAACCGCGCCATCGCCCTGGCAGTGCGACCGCTGCGTGTGCAACACAGGATCGCCGCCGCGCCGGCGTCGCGAGCGGCCTGGGCGGCGGCATGCGTGAGCGCAGCGGTGATGCGGTCACCCGGCGAGTACCAATGCTCGCGTTGGAGCCGGCCCAGCCATTCCGCCCACTGCTGGTAGTTCGCCTCCGCTTCGGCGCGTTCGGCGATGCGGC
>DASUEW010000613.1:0-2888 GCA_036274875.1 Ilumatobacteraceae bacterium | reverse complement strand
CTCCGGCAAGCGCTTCTTCGGGTCGGTCCACGCGCAGCACCTGTTGGAGGATCCCGACGTGGTGATTCAGGGCAACCGGGTGCTTCATCTGCGCTATCGGGTGCGCCGTTGACCGATCTGAGAGCCCTCTGCCGACCCTCCGGTCTGCCGATCGGCGAACTACGGCGTGGCACCATCGAGTGTGCGCGACCGGCGCACCGGCAATGGCCACCTGCCGTTCGCGAGTGACCTTTCGTCGCGAACCGCCACGCATCCGCGTACGGCATCACTTCGAGGATGCACTGCGGGCTCACGATCCGAGCGATACCGGACGCACGAACTCGGACATCGCGTGGATGCGGGCTGGCGTGTCTTTCCGGTCGCCAATGGCCCTCGCAGCGGAGCCTTGTTGCGGGCTTACGATCCTCGTGATGGACGAGCTGAGATGGCTGGACGCGACCGATGTCGCCGGGATGATCGCCGATGGATCGGTATCCCCGCGAGAGGTTCTCGACGCGACGATTGCCCGGATCGAGGATCTCGATCAGTCTGTTCACGCGGTAGTCACGCCGTTGTTCGAACGGGCGATCGGGCGCCTCGCGGCACTGAGCGCCAACAAACCATTCGGTGGGGTGCCGTTCCTGGTCAAAGATCTCATCTGCGAGGTCGCGGGCGCGCCGTTTCACGAGGGGATGCGATACTTGCAGGGGCTCGGCTATGTGCCGCCGGTTGATCAAGAGCTGTTCCGACGTTTCGAAACGAGCGGTCTGGTCGCCGTTGGTAAGGCGAACACCTCGGAACTCGGGCTGACTCCGACGACCGAACCGCTCGCGATGGGCCCGACGCGGAACCCATGGAACCTTGAACACACGCCTGGTGGATCGAGCGGCGGGCCCGCAGCGGCGGTAGCCGCCGGCATGGTGCCGATCGCTCACGCGAATGACGGCGGAGGGTCGATTCGCGGGCCCGCCGCGTACTGCGGCCTGGTCGGTCTCAAACCTTCCCGAGGACGGGTTCCGCTCGGTCCGCTCTACGGAGATCTGTTCGGCGGTCTGGTCTGCGAATTCGTCGTTACGCGCACCGTGCGCGACACCGCTGTCGCGCTCGACGCCCTGGCCGGGCCGATGCCTGGAGATCCATACGCAGCGCCGACGACGGCGGGCAGCTACACGGCCGCCTTGAACGGACCGGCCGGCCCATTGCGAGTCGGATTGTGGACCGGTATTCCCGGAGGCCGTAGCGCGCTGGCGCCCTCCGTCGTCGACGGCGTTCGAGGCGCCGGCTCTGTGCTCGAAGAACTGGGACACACCGTCATCGAGGATCATCCCGCCAGCCTCGATGGCCCCGAAGCGTCTGGCGTCGTGTCACGAATGTTCTGCGTCGCGGCGTTGTGGGCGGTACGACGGTGGGAACGCATTTGTGGGCAGCCGGTCACTCCGTCGGACCTGGAGCCGATGACTCGCACCATGGTCGACGCCGCAGCCGGCATCTCCGGTGCCGACGTGATGGACCTGCTCGAGACCGCGCAGCTCATCGGACGTGGGACCGGCGAATGGCACGACGAAGGTTTCGACCTCCTCGTGATGGCCGCAACCCCAGACGCCGCGCCACCGCTCGGCACGCTGCAAGCAGCAGCCGACGATGACGTCCGACGCGCGACCAAGGCCCTACTACCCCTGGTGTCGCTGCTCGGTTGGTGCAACCTCACCGGCCAGCCGGCAATCTCGCTACCGCTGTCGACCAATCCCACGGGACTGCCGATTGGTATCCAACTTGTCGCACCGTACGGTCGTGAAGACCGACTGCTCGCAGTCGCCGCTCAACTCGAAACGGCTGCCCCGTGGAGCGCTCGCCATCCGCGAGACAACACCCCGACGGGATCGTGACCCAGGCCATCCGAGAGCGACGAGCACGATCGTCACACGACCTGGGCATCCGATAGTTGGCGGCACAATCGCGACCCTGCCGCGTCCGAGACCGCGAGTTCCTCATACCCAACGGCGCTGGTTCTTGACGCGTGCTTGCGCTTGTCAGCGCAACCCGTCGCCGACGCGCTGGCGCCCGCCGTCGCCATCTTGTCGGCCGGCTTAGGGTGCTCTCCGATGGGCTCGAAGCTCGTGGTCGAGGATGGATGCGACGGTGAGGAGTCTGCAGCGCTGTTTGGTGTCGGCGATGGCGTTCTCGTCGAGACCCGCCCGGGCTTGGGATGCGTAGCGGCGACGGAGTTCGTACCAGAAGGGTTGGAACATCGGCGCTCGCTTGGCCGTTTCGAGGTAGGCGAATGCGGTCGCACGGTCGTCGTCGTGCAAGTGGCAGATGGCGAGTGCGAGCACGAGCTCGGCGTGCCACACGACGTCGCTGAATCGGTCGACCTCCACGATGAACTCAGCGGCGAGGCGCCTGGCTTCGTCGGGTGCGCCGGCGATGGCGGTGACCATGACTTGGTAGCCGAGCGCGTTGTGCGGCGCCGGGTCGAGGGGGCTGAACTGCGCCACCAGAGCAAGAGCGTCCGTCAGCCTGCCTTGCTCGGCGAGGGCGATCGATCCGACCTGGACGGCTCCGCTCCAGCCCCATGAGTCGCGGCCTCCGAAGCGTTCTGCGTCTCCTGGTGACGGGGCGGCCGGGCTTCGGGCGGCGCACAGTTCCTCGGTCATGGACCAGCAGTCGACAAAGCCATGACACAACCGGGATTGAGTGGCTGCTGCCGCGGCGCGGGCGTCGTCCATCAGTGCTCGGGCGACGTCGGGCTCGGGCAGCATCAGTGGTGCGGCCTGCCAGATCGACGCGAGCGCGAGTACGAATGGATCGCCGGGCCGGGCGAGGTCGGCTGCTTCCGAAGCCCATTGGGTGATTCGAGCGTGCTCACCGCCGGTCACGGCGGCAAACGCGCCAGCAATCAGCAGGCGTGC
>DASUEW010000612.1:0-7193 GCA_036274875.1 Ilumatobacteraceae bacterium | reverse complement strand
GTCGCCGCCTGCTACGAGGAGGCGCGATCGGATCTGGAACCGCACATGTCGAAGGAGGAACAAGTGCTGTTCCCGATGATCCGCGAGCTCGCGACTGCGTCGTCAGCGCCGTCGTTCCATTGTGGGACGTTGCGGAATCCGATCTCGGTGATGATGCGCGAGCACGACGCCGTCGGTGAGCTACTCGCCCAGCTCCGGCAGCTGACCAACGGCTACGTGCCGCCGGCTGACGGCTGCGCGTCGTACGTGGCGTGCTATGCGGCGCTGGCCGAGCTCGAGGCGGACACGCACCTGCACATCCACAAGGAGAACAACTTGTTGTTCCCGCTCGTGTTGCGCATGGAGAGCCAACTGTCGGGGGCTGTTCGATGACGCGCGCTGACGAGGGTGGAGACCCGGCGTGCTGGGCACACCTGCTCGAGACGCCAACGTCGGACGTCGCTGATCGAGCAGACGTCGAGTGGTTCGTGCGGGACTTCTACCGACAGGCGGCGATGGACGATGTGTTGGGACCTGTGTTCGCCGCCGCCGACATGAACTGGAACGCGCACATCGAGACGTTGATCGACTTCTGGTCGTGGCAACTGTTCGGCGTCCGCGGCTACGACGGCAACCCGCTGCGGACCCACGAGCCCGCCCACGCGCGCACCCCGTTCACGGCCGAGCACTACGAGCGATGGCTCGAACTGTTCGAGGACACCGTCGATCGGTCGTTCGCCGGCCCGGTCGCCGATCTGGCCAAGGCCCGAGCCGCCAAGATGGCGACTGCGATGCGCCGGCTGCTCGCCGGTGTGTCCGACGCCGGCGAGGCGCCCGTCGAGGCGATCTGGGCGGCCAACGCCGGGTGACCATCACCCGACCCACCACCCGACCCGGCACCCGATCCGACGAGCCCGAGGTGACCACCGGCTCGGGCACGATCGGCAATGTTTCCTTTGGTCGATAGGGTCGCTTTCCGTGCCGGACGTGTTCCCACCCGTGACCGCTCCTCGCGGTGTCGGCATCGACGTCCGTGCACTCGTCGCCGGATACGGGGCCATCCCGGTCCTGCGGGGCATCGATCTGACCGTCGCCGGTGGCGAGATCGTGGCCCTGCTCGGTTCGTCAGGATGCGGCAAGACGACGCTGCTGCGTTGCATCGCCGGTCTCGAGCGCCCGCGGTCGGGATCGATCCACATCGGGGATCGGGACGTGACGGCCGGAAAGGGAGTACCAGCCGAGCGGCGACGGGTCGGGATGGTGTTCCAGGACGGTGCCCTGTTCCCCCACCGGTCCGTGGTCAACAACGTCAACTACGGCATCGCGCGCGGGCCGACGCGCGATCAGCGGGCGAGCGAGGCACTCCGTCTCGTCGGCCTCGCCGACAAGCGTGATCGGATGCCCGGCACGCTGTCGGGCGGCGAGCAGCAACGCGTTGCGTTGGCGCGTGCACTCGCGCCAGAACCGGGGGTCGTGCTCCTCGACGAGCCGTTCGCCAGCCTCGACGCCGCGTTGCGCGTGCAGTTGCGCGACGAGGTCCGCCGATTGCTGACCGACGTCGGCGTCACGGCCATCTTGGTCACCCATGACCAGGAGGAAGCGATGAGCTTCGGTGATCGAGTCGCGGTGATGCACGGCGGTCTGGTCGAGCAGGTCGGCACCCCGGAGGAGATCTACGCCAGGCCCGCATCGCCGCGGATCGCACGCTTCGTCGGGGAGGCGGTGCTCCTCCCGGCGATGTTGAACGGGACGACGGCCGACACACCACTTGGTGTGATCGCTACCCGACCGACATCCGTCTCCACCGGAACGGTGATGCTGCGGCCGGAACAGATCGCGGCCGTACCGGGTGGCCAAGCCACTGTGGGCGCGGTGCGCTACTTCGGCGCCGAGACCCGCTACGAGATCGTGGTGCCAGGTGTGGGCTCACCAGTTGTGGTGCGCTCTGCGGGCTCACCCCGGCACCGGGTGCGGGACAACGTCACCGTGACGGTGGTCGCCGACACGGTCGCCCATGCATGGGCGGATGACGATCTTGGTTCGGCGCCGGCTCCGGAGATGACGGACGCCGTCGCCATGCCGTGCGCGTGATCGCTGCCCTACGGTCCCTCGAAAGCGTGCTGTCGGGCTGACCTAGCTCACCTTACGCAAGATATAAGGTGTGGTGAACATTTGGCCTCTCGCGGTGCTACGTTGACCGGGTGCGCGCTCCAGTTCGAGTCATCACGCTGCTCGCACTCGCGTCGGCCGCCGGACTCTCGGGCTGCGGTTCCGACGACGGGGCTGCCGACGGCGGCGGCACGGTCACGATCTACTCCGGCCGGACCCAGGACCTGATCGAGCCGATCCTCGACCGATTCACCGACGAGACCGGCATCTCCGTCGAGGCGCGGTACGGAGACACCGCTGACCTTGCGCTGCTCATCGGGGAAGAGGGCGACCAGTCGCCCGCCGACGTCTTCTTGTCCCAGTCCCCCGGGGCGGTCGGATATCTCGATCAGCAAGGCTTGCTCGGCACGTTGCCCGGCGACGTCCTCGGCCTCGTCGCCGAAGGCTTCCACGCTCGCGATGGAAGCTGGGTCGGCTTCTCGGGGCGCAAGCGGGTGCTGGTCTACAACCCGGAGATCATCGACGAATCCGAGCTCCCCGACTCGGTGCTCGATCTCGTCGAGCCCGAGTGGAAGGGTCGCCTCGGCGTTGCGCCCTCCAACGCGTCGTTCCAGGACTTCGTGACTGCGATGCGCTTCAAGCTCGGCGACGACGCGACGAGAGAATGGTTGCAGGGCATCGCCGAAAACGACGCGTTCACGTTCGCGAACAACTCGGCGATCGTGGCTGCCGTCGGCCGTGGCGAGATCGAGGTCGGCCTCGTCAACCACTACTACGTGTACCAAGCCCTCGCCGAGGACCCACAGTTCGCCGGCGTCAACTACAGCTTTCCGGACGACGACATCGGCAGCCTCGTGATCGTCACGGGCGCATCGATGCTGAAGAGCACCGACAGCCAGGACCAGGCGGTCGAGCTGATCCGCTTCCTGCTGGAAGACGAGGCCCAGCGATACTTCTCGGATCAGACGTACGAGTATCCCCTCGCGACCGGAGTCGAACCGTCGTCGGTGCTGCCGGCGATCGAGCTCCGCGCCTCGGCCGACATCGATCTCGACCAACTCGGCGGCGATCTGCAGACGACACGGGCGATGATCAGTGACGCAGGACTCCAGGGTTGATTCGGCGCTGCCGGAGCGGACTGGGCAGGATCGGACAGGGGCCGATCGAGCGCCGCTGGCCCTGCGGGGCCTCGCTGTCGCCGTAGCCGTCGTTTTCGCCACACCGGTCGTGTACGTGCTGTGGCGCCTCATCACGCTCGACGCTGACTTCGGCGACACCGCACGCGAGTCGGCCGGCCCACTGTGGAGAACGACCCAGATGGCGGTCATCGTCAGCAGCGCGACCGGAGTGCTCGGTACGGGATTGGCATGGTTGTTGGTCCGCACCGACGTTCCGCTCGGCCGCGTGTGGAGGCTGCTGGCTCCGCTGCCGCTGGTCTTCCCGTCGTTCGTCGGCGCTGCCGCCTTCATCGCCGGGCTTGCCCCGGACGGTGCCATCCGCTCGATCCTGAACGTCGTCGGCTACGACGCGCCACGACGGTTCCGTGGCCTCGGAGCCTCCTGCCTCGTGCTCACGGCGTTCACGTATCCCTACGTCTACCTTCTCGTCGCCGCGCGACTGGCGGGACTGCCACCGTCGATCGAGGAGAGCGCGCGCCTCCTCGGTGATCGACCGTCGCGCTTGTTCTTCAGGATCGTGTTGCCCGCCATTCGGAGTTCGGTGCTCGGCGGGATGTTGATCGCTCTGCTGTACAGCTTGAGCGAGTTCGGGGCCGTGCAACTGCTCGGGTTCGACACGCTCACCCGCGTCGTCTACGCGACACGGCTGGTCGACCGCGCCCGATCGTTCGCGGCCGCATCGCTCCTGCTCATCTTCGCCATCGCCGCCGTCACGATCGAACGCAGGCTGCGCGGGTCACTGCAGCACAGCGCACCCAGCGGTCTGAGGCGGAACGTCCCGATCGGGCTCGGCCGGTGGCGCATCCCCGCGATGATGTCGGTGATCGGGGTGCTGCTCGTCGCGCTCGTGGCTCCGGTGGTGTCGCTCGCACAATGGGCGTGGCGGGGCATCGACCAGAACGCCTCGCCCATCTCCGAGCTGGGACACGACTTGGCTGAACTTCGCGACCCGGCGTGGTCGACGGCATGGCTTGGAGTGACCGCCGCCGCAGTCGCTGTTGTCGTGGTGCTCCCGGCCGCGCTGTTGACCGCTCGCCACCGCAGCCGTCTCGGGCCGCCCGTCACGGCAGCGATCCTCGCCGGGTTCGCGGTTCCCGGGCTCGTCATCGCGCTCAGCCTCGCGTTCTGGGCACTGAACATTCCGTATTTCGATCGGCTGTATCAGTCCGCTCCGCTGTTGATTTCCGCCTACGTCGTGCACTTCGGCGCCCAGGCGATGCGCTCGAGCGAGGTGGCGGTCGCCACCGTGCCGCGTCGAGTCCGCGAGTCCGCTCGATTGCTCGGCGCGTCACCGGTTCGTCAAGCACTGACCGTGGATCTTCCGCTCATGCGCCCGGGGCTTCTCGCCGGGGCCGGCCTGGTGCTGCTGTCGACGGTGAAGGAGCTCCCGGCGACCCTGCTGCTGGCGCCGATCGGGCTCGAAACCTTGGCGACTCGCGTCTGGGGTGCCTTCGAAGCCGGATTCCTCGCCGAGGCCGGCCTCGCCTCGATCGTGCTCGTGCTCGCGTCGGGGACACTGACCTGGTTGCTCGTCTTGCGCCACGCCGAACGGCTCGGTTGAAGCTCGGATCGCGTGTCGACAGCTACATCGAATCGGCGAGGATGCGGTCGATGACGGCCATGTTGGCGACGGCGTCCTGCGGAGGTATCGGCACCTCGGAGCCGTCGCGGACGGCCGCGGAGAAGGCGTCGCACTGCGCGCCGTAGGGATCGGCGGTCGGGATCTCGATCACATCGATGCCGGGAGCGACTGGTGGTTCACCACCGGCGGCGTGGACGATCCGCGTCGGGCGGTCGGGCGGGATGTTGAACGGGATCTCGACGAGCAGCCGACCCTCGGTGCCGATCAGGTGAACCCGCTGGTCATCTTCGATCTGCGTCGAGCACGTGAACGTGGCGTGGCGTCCGCCGAAGTCGAGCACCGCTGACGTCAGGACGTCGGTGCCGAACGTGGGGTCGCGGCGAACGGCCGCCCTCACATCCGTCGGTTCGCTGCCGAACATCCATCTGGCCACGTTGATCGCGTAGCAGCCGATGTCCATCAGCGCGCCGCCTCCGAACTCGGCGATGTTGCGGATGTTCGCCGGATCGACGTTGCGATAGGAGAAGAAGACCTGGATCGCGTCGAGCTCACCGACCGCGCCCGTCGTCACGAGCTCTCGCACTCGGAGCCACATCGGGTGGAGCCGGTACATGAACGCCTCCATCAGGACGACTCCGGCGGCCCGGCACCCCTCGACCATCCCGGCGGCTTCGGCAGCGGTGAGCGCGAGCGGTTTCTCGCACAGCACGTGCTTGCCGGCGGCAGCCGCGCGAAGCGTCCACTCGGCGTGGAGATGGTTGGGAAGCGGGATGTACACGGCCTCGACGCCCGGGTCGGCGAGGAGATCGTCGTAGGAGCCGTGGTGTTGCGGTATCCCCAGGTTCTCGGCGGTCTGAGCGGCCCGGCCGCGGTCCCGCGAGGCGATCGCGACCACCTCGCAGCGCTGCGATCGCTGCATCGCCGGGATCACCTTCTCGGTCGCGATCGCCGCGCAACCCAACACCCCCCAACGCACCCGTTCGGGCAGCTCGGTCATCGTCGTCCATCCCGTCTGTCGTCGTCGATCACGTACATCTGCGCTCGCTCACCAGAGTCGTAGGAGTGCCATGGGCGAGGCGATCGTAGGTCGTGCTCGTGCGGCCATCCGCTACGTGGTGACCGTCGGGATCCACACGCGCATCGTCGACGGCCCGCGGTTGGCCCAGTCGTGGTACGGCGCCAGGGCGACCTCGATCGACTGGCCACCGTCGGAGCCGGCGGTTGGCTCGTCGCCGTACGGCCACGGCTGGTCCGGCGGATCGAGCAACCGGGCGGCCACCATCACCGCGCCGTCCTCGTCTCGTGGAGGCACTGAGGGATCGACCCGGAGCACGTCGACATCGCGCCCTGCGGGGAGATCGACCGACTCGGCGCACATCACGATCGGGCCGACCAGATCGCCATCGGCGCGCTCCATGCCGCCCACGCCCTCGGCGTCAGCGTCCCCCGCCAGATCTCGATCGTGGGCTTCGACGACATCCCCCTCGCCCAATACACCGCCCCGCCCCTGACGACGGTCAGCCAGCCGATGGGTGAGATGGCCGAGCTGGCGGTCAGACTCGCCGTCGAAGCCCGGACACACAGTGGAATCGACCGCGTGTTTCCGACGACACTGTCGCTGCGCTCGACGACCGGCCCGGTGCCATCGTGATCGGAGCCGACCAACAGGCCGTCTGAACGAGGGAGGGACGGAAATCGGATCGCTACCGACCATCGAACGGACGAACACGGTTCTGTACTGCGAACGGTGGAGTGAGACCGTCGCGTTCTACCGGTCGGTCCTCGGCCTCGACGTTGCGTTCCACAACGACTGGTTCGTCGAGTTCCAGCTCACGACGTCGTCGTTTCTCAGCGTCGCCGACGCCTCGAGAGCGACGATCCGCGCTGTACGCGGGCAAGGCATCACACTGACGTGGCAAGTGGCGGACGTGAGCGAAGCCCGCACAACGCTGGAGGCCAAAGGCGTCGACGTGACCGAGGTACAGCGCAGGTGGGATGCGGACGTGGTCTACTGCCATGACCCCGAAGGTCACCGGATCGAGTTCTGGTCGGATCCGATCGGACCCTGATCTCCCTTCGCCCCTTCAGCGCCCACGAGCGCATCGTGGCCGGCACTCGCTCCGACGCAACGGGCGCCGTCGGCGCAGGATCGACTGTCACGTCGCTCGTCGGACAGCCGGGACGCCGTCGGGTCCGCACGTCCCTTCCATGCGGCTCCGCCCTGCGCCCGACCAGGCAGTTCGGTGCTATAGCTCGATCGGGCCGCCCCCGTCATCGAATGGGTCATGCGTCGAGCGCCAGCGACGAAAGATCACGACGAACCAACAGGTCGCCGCAACGCAGAC
>DASUEW010000611.1:0-2845 GCA_036274875.1 Ilumatobacteraceae bacterium | reverse complement strand
GTCCACCTCGCCGGCGATGCGCCCGGCGAAGCCCTGGATCGCCTCGACGTCGCGAAGTGTCTGGCCGATCTCTCCCTGCTGCTGCACGAAGATCCACAGGATCGCGATCGGCGCGATCGCGAACAGCGACAGCCACGGTGTCACGAGAGCGGGGGCGAGCGTGAGCCCGGCAATCGTGGCGTTCAGCGCGAAGATCCACACCGAGGAGCGCAGCTCGGTCAGGGCTTTCCCGAAGAAGTCGCCCTCGAACTGGGCGATCGCGGCGCAGACCAACAACGATCCGACGACGGTCACGCTGCCGACTGCGATGACCCCACCGGCGAGCACCCAGGTCATCGAACCGTCCGACCACGCCACGATGGTGCGGAGCACACAGGCGCCAACCGCGATCTCCAACGCGAACAATCCGGCGTTGAACAGCAACTTGTGCAGCGGTGGTCGACGCGTCAGCCAGAGGACAGAAAGGGCGCCGACGATGCGAACGGCGACCGCGAGTCGGATGTCGAGGAACACCAACGCGTACAGCGAAGGCACCTCGGAGAGCGAGAAGCTGATGGCCTCACGTCGATGCTCGAGGTGGAACACGGCGCGCTCGGCCACACCGAACGCCACTGCGACGACGAGCGCCAGCCAGAGCGGCGCGGCGCGCAATGGCGCCGTGCCGCCCGGGGCAGAGATGATCGCCGCGACCGACACGCCGAGGAGCGCGAGCCCGAGCACCACGACACGCGCCACCGGCGACGTGTTTCGAGCCGCGCTCATCGGTCATGTCCGTTCGTCACATGGCGGACGGTCCCGTTCAGGACCACCCACCGCCTGTCCAGCGGGTGCCGGTCCAGGACGTGTCGGTCCAGCGGGTGCCGGTCCATGATGTGCCCGTCCAGCTGGTGCCGGTCCATGATGTGCCCGTCCAGCTGGTGCCGGTCCAAGACGTGTCGGTCCAGCGTGTGCCGGTCCAGTACGTGTCGGTCCAGCGGGTGCCGGTCCAGCGTGTGCCGGTCCAGCGTGTGCCGGTCCAGCGGGTGCCGGTCCAGCGGGTGCCGGTCCACGATGAGTTGGTCCAGCGAGTGCCCATCCACTCGCCACCGGTCCAACGCGTGCCGTCCCACGAGCCACCGGTCCAGCGGGTGCCCGTCCAGCGGGTGCCGTCCCACGGTGTCCCGAGCACGGTGGTCTCACCGATGATGAGCCTGCCGAGCAGGTCCGTGCTTCCGCCGACGCGAGCGGCCGACAGCGGCGCGCTCCCGTCGCTGAGCTGCCACGACTGCACCGCGGTCGGGGTAGGCAGGCCGACGGCGACGTCGACTCGGATGAGTCCGGCGCCGGAGAACTGGGCAAGTGCCGGCGTGAACTTGGTGGCGTCGGCCGACGAGATCAACAGGGCCTTCACCTGATCCGGGGTGAGGTCAGGACGTGCGTCGAGCAGGAGGGCGGCCGCGCCGGATGTGACGGCTGCGGCCTGGGAGGATCCGCTGCCGCGGAACAGCTGGTCCGACACGTACCCCTCGGGGTGCTCGATGTCGACCCTGCTGCGCGGGGCCCGGAGGCTGTCGATGTGGGCGCCCGGTGCTGACACGTCAGGGTTGCGTGCTGCGTCGCCACTGGTCGCCCAGTACGGCACGATGAACTTGTCGGCGGTCAACGCCTCCGCCCCAGCGACCGACAACACCCACGGATCGATCGCCGGGGAGCTCAGATGCCGCTCCTGACGGCCATCGTTGCCGGCGGCCACCACGACCACGATGCCGGATCGCCAGGCGCGCTCCACGGCGTAGGCGAGCGGATCCGTTGCCGCTGGCAACGTCGAGCCACTGCTGTACGACAGGTTGAGGACCTTGATGTTCAACTCCGCGGCGTGGTCGGTGACCCAGTCGACGCCCGCGATCACCTGGGTGATGTCGACGGCGCCCGTGTTGTCGGCCACCTTCACCGACACGATGCCCGCACGCGGCGCCACACCCATGAACCACTCGGGATGGGCGGCCGCCTGGGCGGGATCGGCGCCAGGGGTTGCCCCGGCGACGATGCCGGCCATGTGGGTGCCGTGACCGAACGTGTCGATGAAGCGGGCCTCTTCGACGCCGGCCTCGTTCGACAGATCGACCACCGCGACCACCTGCTGCGCCAGTGCCTCGACCGGTGCGGTGCCCGTGTCGAGCACCGCCACGTTCACTCCGGATCCGTCGATGCCCTGCTGCCACAGCGATCGGGCGCCGATCTGCTCGACGACGCGATACATCGACCCGAGCGGTAGATCTGCCGTCGCTATCGCAGGCACGACCGCGTGCCGCGCCGCGTTCGAGGACGCGATCGCGACCGTACCGGGCATGATGGTGCCCGTCGCGAGTGCCAGGGCGATACCTGAGCGGGTGAGTCGATTGGACACCATGGGTGTTCTCCGTCCTTGAGTCGATGCAGTTACGGCAAATCCGTTGCCGAACTAGACAGTCAGGAGCAGCTACGGCGCACGCCCGACTTTCGAACGGGATTGACGAACATCTGACATTGGGACGAAACCACTCCGCCGCCGAGCGGCTGGGACGCAGGCGGTGGCGCGGGAGTCGTACACCTGTGGCAGGTCAGTCGCCGAGCTGGACAGTCAGGAGCAGATGCGGCTAGGCACGCCGCTCGACCCGGGATTGACGAACACTTGACATTTCGGCGCGCCAGGGGCGGGTCGGGAGTGACGTTCGGCCCTGGGAGTCAGTGGCGTCGGTACTGGAATGACCTTGGTGGGAAGTCGCGCGCGACATGGCCCGGGCGCCGTGGCGCCCGGGCCATCGTTTCGGGAGTGCTCAGGTCTTCTCGATCGGGATCTTGACGGCTGTTGGCTCGACTTTGGGGG